>CAZUKT010000500.1:0-3696 GCA_964620975.1 uncultured Rubrivivax sp.
ATGGTCGGAAACTGCAGCGTCGCACGGTTTGGGCACGGCGCGGGCACGGAAGGCCACTAAGCGGCGTCAGCTGGGCACGACCTGCGGATTGACCCAACGGTCAGGACCGCCCCGACCCTTGGGCAGCTCGACCAATGGTCGCGACTTCGACCTGATGGTCATGCCTTGGGGCACAGCGCCCAACGGTCATTTCGACGCTGCGCTGAAAACCGCGGGCACGGCCAGGGCACGAAATGGGCACAGGATGGGCACAAAGCAAAACGCCGCCCTTTTGGGGCGGCGCATATTCAGTTCTAAGTTGTTGTTTTTATTAGATATTTTGTGGTTGCGGGGGCAAGATTTGAACTTGCGACCTTTGGGTTATGAGCCCAACGAGCTACCAGGCTGCTCCACCCCGCGACTGAGCCTCGCAGTATAGCCTACAAATGGCAAGCCCCGGGCAGATCTGAACTTCGAATGGGTGGACGCCAAGAGGTGGCTGTCAATTGGAGCCGCAGGCACCTGGCCCGCCCGGGTGCCCACAACTGCCGCAAGCGCTTGGCAACGTGGGTGCGGTAGCTGGGGCTGAAGGCGTGGGCATGGCAAAAACAGAGAGCTTCTTTTCCAGCGCGCCGGAGTGGCACTGAGGACACTCGAGCGCGGTGCCACTACGAAACAGGACTTCAAACTCGCGCCCACAGTCTTGGCAGGCAAATTCGTAGATCGGCATCAGAACTCCAAGGGTGCGGCCCATTGGAGCCGCATCGTGTGATTTTGCTGCACGCCGTTGCTGACTGGGGTTGTTTGACGCAGGCGGCACATCACTTCAAAAGTGACGCGGCCGACAGGTGGCACCTTTTGCACGCAGACCAAGTTCATGCAAGCAAGTTGCGTCGCTTGGTGCTTGTACTACGGCAACGACAAGCGCGTCACCGGGTTCGCGGCCCCAATCCGCGCTGCACTGTTGTGCACCCGCTGCATCCGGGGCCTTAGAGAGAAGCCCATACCCACTTTGCAGCGTAGATTCGCGAGTCCCTGCAAGCCGTCGCAGGCGGACCTTCTTTCAAAACAAGGAAATACATGGCCACGCGCAAGACCACCAAGAAATCAGAACTCGCCATCGCCGGTGGGCACCTCAGCACTGCAGCAAAAGAAGTCGGCACCGCCGTGTCGCACAAGTTCGACGCCATCGGCGAGGCCGTGTCCGCTCGCGTGAGCAAGGCCAAGAAGGATGTGTTCAAGCAAGGTGGTCAGGCCAAGCGCAAGCTCAGCAGCCTCGTGAAGATGGCCGAAGGCCAACTCTCCAAGGCACAGGCACAGTTGTCCAAGGCCGGCGCTGCTGCCCAGCGCGCCGTGCAATCGGCCGAGAGGAAGCTCGAATCCACAAAGCGCAGCACCGGCAAGCAATTGGCGTCGTTGCAGGCCAGCGCTGAGCGCAAGGCCAAAGCCCTGCAGAAGGCGCTTGAAAAAGAAGCGCTTTCGCTGAAGAAGGCTGCGGGCCTGCAGGCCAAGAGTACTGCGCCCAAGAAGGTCGCACCCAAGAAGACCGTGGTAGCCAAGCCCGCCGCCAAGGCGCCCGTGGCCAAAAAGGCCGTTGCCAAAAAGGGGGCAACGACCAAGCCGGCGACCAGGCCGGCGGCCAAAAAGGCTGCGCCCGCCAAGGCTGGCAAGTAAGAACTGCAGTGCCCCCGGTTGGCCCATAAATGCCAACCGGCGGCATCTGGTCGCCAGACCGCCTCCACAGTGTGGACATGCCTCAATTGCCTGCACCCCCGCCGCAGCGCCACAACCCGCTGCACGGTCTGACGTTGGAAGCCATCGTCAAACAACTCGCCGCGCACTACGGCTGGTCGGGTTTGGGTGAACGCATCGCCGTGCGCTGCTTCACCAGCGATCCAAGCCTCGTGTCAAGCTTGAAGTTTTTGCGCAAGACACCCTGGGCTCGAGAACGAGTCGAAAGTCTTTATCTCTTCATGCTGCGCGACCAACGCCGGCAAGACCACGATTGAGACCATTGATGGCTTGTGCTCGCCGGTGTCGCCAGCGGCGCTTGGCCCCTTCGCACCTGCGCTCCCCAACGAGTAGCACTTATCTCTTTCTGAATATGAAATCGCCATTGCTGGCAATGGTCCTTCCCTGCCTTCATCACTTGCAAGTGGCATGAGCTTCCTGGGCGGCTGCGCGGCTGCACGGCTGCGGCGGCTGCAGCGGCTGCAGCGGCAGTGGCTCACACACAGATCTTCGTGTACGGTCGTTTTGTCGGTTGGATGAATCACCTCCAACTGGCCGCTGACGCCGCAGCGACCAGGCCTAATGGCCCTGGAAGTTTTGCGCTGGCGGAGTGCGGTAGGGGGAGACGGTCGGCGCGCAAAGCGCGGTGTGAGTTTCTGACACCGGCTCAGCGCCCGCTTGCGTTGCCGAAACACGTTACTCAAATGAATATGCAACTGCCCGCGCGCACGCCCTCCAAGACACCTCGTCCCTGTTGGCGAATGCTGAACGGGTGCTGCAGCTACGCCCATCGGCTTGAACGGCCGCACCGCTGAAGTGACGAACCACAGGATCGGCTGGGGCCGTCAATAGTCAAGGGTAAACCCTATTTTGTGCTATGGTGAGACAGTATGCGAAGGCTCACTATGTCCAAAATCTTCGAGATCACCCAGGCGATGTCTTCGCGATTCGGCATCCAAACCGAGCGAGACGAAGACCACTTGGCCGATGCGGTGGCAAATTGCGATCTTGAACGCCGAGCGCACGATGTCAGTCTTCGAGCTGGTGGCCGTCAATCACGGCTGCAGTTTTCCCTGGGCCTGCGATGAACGGCACGCCACGCTGCGCTAAGCGAATAGGTCAGTTCGAATTCATGGTGTTGGTGAGCAGCATGGGTCTGCTGGCAATGCGCCATGGCATGGGCGTGTTGACGCTGCCATTCGATGCAGCACGCGCGCAGTACGCCCGCAATGTTCAGGCGGGTCTGCTGCCCAGGTCATTGCTGGCGTCACGTGACTTCGAGCGCACACTTGGTGTCCTGGAGCAAATTGCGCTGGGGCCGCTGGCCCGACACGTCTAGTTTCTCAATGAGCGGGCGTTGATAGCGACGGTGTAGCAACGACCGCGCAACCAAGCTCGCGCTGCAGGACCTTGCCGATCGTCTGCGAGCACTGCCTTCAACGACGGATAGCGGCCTATTTCAATGTCAGCGGGCACGCCTGTGGGGTACTGTGCGAGCCAAGGTCTGTCATGACTTCCGATGCTGCGACGACCCTGACAGCGGCGTTTGACTGAACGCAAACTCGAGCCTGACGCTGCCGTTCCGGCCCGCGACCAGACCAAACCTCATGGGGCCCGCGAAAGCAAAACGCCGACCTCAGGGTCGGCGTTTTGCTGTGGACAACGGTGCGCCTTTCGGCGCAGCGCATCCAATTTCGGGTTACTCGGCCTTATCGGCCGTTGGCGCTGCGTCGGCGGCTACGGGCTCGGGACGGTCCACAAACTCCACAAAGGCCATCGGTGCATTGTCGCCAACGCGGAACCCCATCTTCAGGATGCGCGTGTAGCCGCCCGGACGGGCCTTGTAACGGGGACCCAACTCGTTAAAAAGCTTGGCCACCACATCACGATCACGGGTACGGTTAAAGGCCAAGCGGCGGTTGGCCAGCGTGGGCTCCTTGCCCAGAGTGATCAGGGGTTCAACCACGCTGCGTAGCTCCTTGGCCT
>CAZUKT010000501.1:0-3342 GCA_964620975.1 uncultured Rubrivivax sp.
CGCGCTGTACAGGCCCTGCTCGGGCAGCCGGATGCCGCTGCTGTTGAAGCCCGGGATGCCGCCGTTGTGCCAGAAGCCCTGTGCATCGCCCAGCTTCAGGTGGTTCCAGCCCAGGCCCGATTCGTTGACCTGCCCGTTGGCCAGGCGGTGGGTGCGAAACACCCGCTGCCAGCTCGCCGCGCGCAGCAGGCGGCCCTGGGCAATGGCGGCGTCCCAGCGTGCCAGGTCGTCCACGTTGGACACCATCGCACCGGCCGCATGCACCGCGCTCAGGTGCATGTGCGGTGCCGGCTTCACCTGCGGGCTGCCCGTGTAGCCGGCCACCGGTACAGGGCCTTGGCCTTCAACGCCGGTGTGCCGCAGCCCCAGGGGCCGCAACACATGGCGCGCCAGAAAGCCGGCATAAGGCAGGCCACCCAGCGCTTCAATCAATGCACCCAGCACCACAAAGTTGGCATTGGAGTAGCGGTACTGTGTGCCGGGTTCAAAGTCCAGCGGCTTGTGCTGAAAGCGCGCCAGCAGTTGCGGCAGGCTCTGCGCCCGCTGCATGGTGGGCAGGTCTTGCGGCTCGCCGTAGTTGGGCAGGCCCGCCGTGTGGGTGAGCAACTGCTCCACGGTCACCCGCTGCCGTGGCCTGGGGTAGGCCGGCAGATGCTGGGTGAAGTCGTCGTCCAGACGCAGCAGGCCGCGGTCCACCAGCATCATCACGGCCACCGCCGTGAACTGCTTGGTCATGGACGCAATGCGCATCACCGCGTCGGGCCGCATGGCCTGCCGGCGCTGCACATCTTGCAGCCCATAGGCCCGGCGCAGCAGCACCTGGCCGTGCCGCGTGACGATCACCGTGGCCCCCGGCGCGTCGGCCCGCAGGTAGGGCGCCAGCAGGTCATCAAGCTGCCGGGCGAGTGCGGCGTCGCCGCCTGCGTGTAACGATGCCAAGGGGGCAGGCCCGGCGGCTTGCGTGGCCAGCGGAGGCCAGGGCAGCAAACCGGCCAGGGCCATGCGGTGGAAGTGGCGGCGGGTGGGCACTGAAACTGGCATCTGCTGCGCTCGGTGGGTGGCGTGAGGCGCGAAGTCTCCAGCAGTTGCCGCCGCGCTGCCGGCCCCAAGCGACATGGCGGTGCCCCGCGGGGCCGATCTACCGACGCAGCCGACGAAGCCTGCACCGCCGGCGCCCGGCTGCGGGCCTGTCAGACCAGCGTGATCCTGAAGCGCAGGCTGGCCGCACCGCCATACATCGCGGCCTTGGTGAAGTGCTCTTCCAGCACACCGCCGTTGGCCGTGATGACCTTTTGTGACGGCAGGTTGTCGGCGTCGGTGGTCAGGTCCACAAAGGGCAGGCCGTGGCCACGGGCCAGCACCAGCAACTGCGCCAAGGCCTGCGTCGCATAACCGCGCTGGCGCTGCCACGGCACCACGGCGTAGCCGGCGTGGCCCAGCACGAAGGGCGGCAGTGGCGCGTGCCCTTTCATCCAGCGCAGGTTGATGCTGCCGGCAAAACCATCGGCGCCTTCTGCCTCCACCCACAGCCAACGCTGCAGGCCGGGCAGGCGGTCGCGCCGCGTGCCGTCGGGTGTGGTGATCTGCGGGCCCAGGGCTTCGGGGTCGTCGGCGACGGCAAAGATGGGCGACGGGTCCACGGCAATCTGCGCCAGCGCTTCGGTGGCCGCCGCAGCGCCGCGAATGTTGTCGGGCGACCAGCCGCGCTCCAGCGCGGCCACATAACCCGGCAGGCGTTCGGGCGAAGGAATCACGAGCTTGACTTGGGCCACCGGGGTCATGCAATGCGCTCCACGTTCAGTCCTTCAGCACACGCAGCAGCCACTGCTCCAGGGCACGCACTTCTTCAATGCACACGCTGTGCTCCATCGGGTAGTCGTGCCATTCCAGTGGCTGGCCCAGGCCCAACAATTGGTCGCGCCCGGCCGTGCCCCGCGCCAGCGTCACCACGCCGTCGTTGCGCCCGTGGGCCAAGAACACAGGGGTCTGCGTGTTGGCCACATGGCGTTCGGCCGCCGTGGTGGCCGCCAGCGGCATGTAGCCCGACAGGCCCGCCAAACCGGCCAGCTTGTCGGCATGGCGCAGGCCCGCGCCCAGCGTCACCGCGCAGCCTTGTGAAAACCCTGCCAGCACGATGCGGTTTGCGGGCACGCCACGCGCCACTTCCTGCGTGATGAGGCCTTGCACGGCGGCAAAGGATTCCCGCAGCCCGGCTTCGTCTTCACGCCGCGCCAGGTCAACGCCCAGGATGTCGTACCAGGCGCGCATCTCGTGCCCGCCGTTGATGGTGACCGGCCGCACCGGCGCACGCGGAAACACAAAGCGCACGGGGCCCACGGCGCCCAGCCGCAGTTCGTCGGCCATGGGCAAGAAGTCGGTGCCGTCGGCACCCAGGCCATGCAGGATGATGACCGTGGCACGCGGCGCGGCGCCGGGGTTGAGTTCGATGGTTTGCAGGTTCATGTGTGCAGGCCGGTGCGTGGCTGGTTCAGTAGTTCAAACCCATGGCGCTGCGCACGTCCTTCATCGTCTGCCGGGCCACGGTGCGTGCGCGCTCGGTGCCCATCTCCACGATCCAGTGCACCTGCTTGGGGTTGGCCAGGTAGGCCTCGGCACGCTCGCGCCACGGCGCCTGCTCTTGCACCACGGCGTCAATCACCGGCTGCTTGCAGTCCAGGCAACCAATGCCGGCGCTCTTGCAGCCCTTCACCACCCAGTCTTTGGTGGCCTCGTCGCTGTAGAGCTTGTGAAACTGCCACACCGGGCACTTCTCGGGGTCGCCGGGGTCGGTGCGGCGGCCGCGTGCGGGGTCGGTGACCATGCCGCGGATCTTCTTTGTCACCTCGGCCGGCTCGTCGCGCATGAGGATGGCGTTGCCGTAGCTCTTGCTCATCTTGGTGCCGTCGATGCCCGGCAGGCGCAGCACTTCGGTGTGCAGCGCCTTGGGCTCGGTCAGGATGCTCTGGCCGCTGCCCTTCAGGTGGCCCAGCAGCAATTCGCCGTCGTCGGGCGCCCAGCCTGGCCCTTGGGCGGCGGCTTTTTTGACCATGCCTTCGCCTTTGGCCAAGGCCTCGGCGCTGCCGGTTTCGCCAAAAGCCTTGCGCTGCTTGTCAAAGTAACGGCTGTCGTCCTTGCCCATCTTGGCCAGCGCGGCGGTGATGCGCGCTTCGCTGTCGCTGCTGCGGCCGTAAAGATTGTTGAAACGGCGCGCCACTTCACGTGTCAGTTCCACGTGTGAAGACTGGTCTTCACCCACGGGCACGTAGTTGGCCTTGTAGATCAGGATGTCAGCCGCCTGCAGCAGCGGGTAGCCCAAAAATCCGTAGGTGGCCAGGTCACGGT
>CAZUKT010000501.1:3369-3671 GCA_964620975.1 uncultured Rubrivivax sp.
CCATGGCCAAGAGCGTAAAGAGCTCGGCGTGTTCGGGCAGGCGGCTCTGGATGAAGAGCGTGCACTTCTCGGGGTCCAGCCCAGCGGCGATCCAGTCGATGACCATCTCGTACACATAGCGCTCCATCACGCCACGCTCTTCGTAGTGCGTGGTCAGCGCATGCCAGTCGGCGACGAAGAAAAAACACTCGTGTTCGTGCTGCAGGCGCACCCAGTTCTTGAGGGCGCCGTGGTAGTGGCCCAGGTGCATGGCGCCGGTGGGGCGCATGCCGGAGAGGACTCTGGATCGCATGGTGTAAGAG
>CAZUKT010000502.1:0-2322 GCA_964620975.1 uncultured Rubrivivax sp.
GCAGGGGTTTGACGGCAAACACGCCGTGGCCGTGGATGGGGCTGTGCCGCACTTCAACTCGGCGGGTGACTGCGGTGGGCGGTGGCATGCAGGTCGCGCCTGTTCAGACCAAAGGCGATGCTTCGGCACGGTAGCCCAGCACCACTCGCATATCCATTGCCATGGGCGCCTGCGGTTCGCTCACCATGCTGCATTGGCAGGTGCCAGTACCCTGACCGTGCGCAGCAGTGCAGGCGCATGGCGTGGAATCCAGGAGCCGCCCGCGGCACCGTGCCAGTAAGTAGGTGGGTGGCCTCATGGTCTGGCGGGCGATTGCCTTGGGTCAATAGAAAGGAACTGGACTCTATCGCCTGCGGCCCGCAAGCCTGGGTGACGGTTTGTGCAATGGCGCATCCCGCATGTGAAGCGGCGCTTCGACGCGCCGCGTCAACCGGGCACGCCGGCCGCTTCGCGCAGCGCAGTGCAGTGCAAACCCGAAGCCGCTGCTCACCTACACTGGCCAGACCCCAACGCGACCGGTTCGCTTTGCGTCGCCAATCGCAGCGCACACGCGGCTGGGCCCTGACCAGAACGGCGCCGAACCCAGTAGATGGAAACACAATTCCTGCATACCTTTGTCGCCGTCGTGGACCATGGTTCGATGGCCGCCGCCGCACGGCTGCTGAACATCACACCCGCTGCGGTGGCGCAGCAAATCCGCACCCTGGAACGCGACATTGGCGCGCCACTGATCGCGCGGGCGGGGCGCACGGTCTGCGTCACCGAGGCGGGTGCGCGCATCCTGCAAAGCGCCCGCGCCGTGCTGCGGCAGGTGGCCGATCTCAGCACCGTGGCCAACGATGCCGACACCGCCGGTGAACTTCGCCTGGGTGCTGGCACCAACGCCCTGACCGGCATCCTGCCCGAGGTGCTGGCACGCATGGTGGAGCGCTACCCGCGCATCAACGTGTTCATCAAACCGGGCTATTCACCCGACCTGCACCACGCGGTGCAAAGTGGTGAAGTTGACGCCGCCATCGTGCTGCAGGCGCCTTTTGACTTGCCCAAGACCTGCGCATGGGAACTGCTGCGCGAAGAGCCGCTGGTTGTGCTGGCGCCGCTTGCCATGGCCGGGCGCGACCCGCACACGCTGCTGGCCACCGAACCCTTGATCCGCTACGACCGGCTGCAATGGGGAGGCCGCCAGGCCGACCAGTACCTGCGCATGGCCGGCATCGTGCCGCACGAACGTTTCGAACTCAATGCGCTCAACGCCATTGCCGTGATGGTGGACAGGGGGCTGGGCGTCTCCCTGGTACCCGACTGGGCCCGCCCCTGGCCCGAAGGGCTGAACCTGGTGCGCATGGCCTTGCCGCTGGCCTGCGAGCCACGGCGCATCGGCGTGGTCTGGTCGCGCTCGAGCATCCGCATCCGCCTGGTCACCGCGTTTTTGCAGGCTTGCCGGCTCGCCATGCAGGACCAGACCAAAGATGCCGCTGTCGGCACAAGCAACAAAAACTAAAGCCTGAACATAGATCCAGGTGGTTTGACTCGGGTTTGTGGTGGGACAGACTTGCCTGCACCGGCGGCGAGACTGCCACTCTTCACATGAGCCAAGACCATGAGACAAACCCGGACTGCCTTCACACTGGCCTTGCTGGCCACCGCCATCACTCAGGCCTACGCACAGCCGGCACCTGCGGCTGCTGCGGCGGCTGCGGCCGCTGAAGACGAGAAGAACATGCAGGTCGTCACCATCACCACGGGCACACGCAGTGCCAAGGCGGTGGACAAGATCCCAGGCGCAGTCACGGTGGTGGGCAAGATAGAAGTCGAGCACACCTTGTCCCTGACCGAAGACGCCACCGCCGTGTTGGCGCGCACCGTGCCGGGGTATTCAGAGTCGTCACAGGCCATGGCCAACAACGGCGAAAACCTGCGTGGCCGCATTGCGCTGCGGCTGTTCGACGGCATTCCTCAGGGTTCGCCCTTGCGCGAGGGCAGCCGCAGCGGCACCTTCACCGACATGGGCATGATCGGCCGCATCGAGGTCATCAACGGGCCCTCGGCTTCCGAAGGCATTGGCGCGGCCGGCGGCATCATCAATTTCATCTCCAAGGTGCCCACCAAGATGGGCAGCGAGTTCACGCTCAACACCCGCTATACGACACAGTTTGAAGACGACAGCGCGGGCTGGAAGGTGGGCCTGAACTTTGCGCACAAGGCTGAGAGTTTTGACTTGCTGGCCGGCGTGTCGCGCATCGACCGCGGCATCTCGTACAGCGGCGACGGCCGGCGCATCGGCATCGGATGCCTGGTGGCCGCGTTTCCCGATATCGATGT
>CAZUKT010000502.1:2332-3651 GCA_964620975.1 uncultured Rubrivivax sp.
GCATGCACAGCAGTGGTTCCACCGCCGACTCGGTGGCCGACACTGTGTTCGTGAAGAGCGGCTTCAACTTCGGCCGTGGCAACGAGCAGCGCATCCAGGCCACAGTCACCACCTTCAAGATCGAAGGCAAGGGCAACTACCGCAACGTCGACGGTGACCGATCGGGCGGCATCCCGGCCACGGCCGAGCGCCCGGGTCTGTTTGGCACGCTGACCGAGATCAATGACTTCAAGCAGGGCAGCGTGTCGTACTCACACGGCGACCTGCTGGGGGGCGTCTTCACACTCGATCTCTATGCCGCCGATCAGGCCATGCGCTTCCCGGCTGAAAGCGGCTCCGACCGGCAAGACCCTTTGATCTCCCCGCTGGGTACGCTGGTCGATCAGTCTGAAGTGGCATCCAAGAAAAAGGGCGTGCGCACGTCGTTTGCGCGCCAAGACGCCTTTGGCGTCGGTGGCCTCGAATTGCGTGGTGGGCTCGACGTCACGCGGGACCAAGCCCAACAACGGCTGGCCCTGACCGGCCGCCTGTGGGTGCCACCGATGAACTATTCAAGCACCGCGCCCTGGGTTCAGGCCTCCTACGACATCGGGCCAGTGACCGTGTCGGGTGGCTTCCGGCGCGAGGACGGCAAGCTGCAGGTGGACTCCTACACCACCACCTATGCCCGCAACCGTTCCTTCGTGGAAGGCGGGACCCTGAGCTATACGGCCAACCTGCCCAACGTCGGCATCGTCTGGCGCCTTCCTGCCGGCTGGTCCGTGTTCGCAGCCACCGGCAAGGGCTTCACCTTGCCCAACGTCGGTATCCCGCTGCGCAATGTCAACTACTCGGGGCAGTCGGTGGCGGGCATCATCGATCTGCAGGCCATCGTCGTGAAGAACGACGAAGTGGGCTTCAACTGGCGCGGCGCCATGGGGTCGCTGGCCGGCTCCTACTACCATTCCTTTTCGACCTTCGGCCAGTCGCTATTGGTCGACCCGCTGACCCGAGACTTCATCCTCAGGCGCCAGCCGGTGGACGTGAAGGGCTTCGAACTCTCGGGCGAATTGAAGCTGAGCAAGTCCTTGAGGGCCAGTGCAACCTACTCGCACGCTGTCGGCAAGACCGAGTTCGTGGTCGGGGGGCCGCTGGACAAGCAGCAGGGCGTGCTTGACGTCAGCCCGGACAAGATCAATGTCTCGGGCACCTGGAAGCCGACCTCGCAGTCGTCGGTGACCCTGGGTGCGACCACGCTGAAGTCGCGCGACATCAACGTGGGCCAGAGCGGCGAAGAGCACACGCGGGGCTACACGCTGATGGACCTGGGCGCCAAGTAC
>CAZUKT010000503.1:0-3650 GCA_964620975.1 uncultured Rubrivivax sp.
TTTCGCACCGTGCGGCAGACGCTGGAGCACTACTTTGCCGACTGCCGCCGTGGCGTGTTTGGCACCCACGTGGGCGACATCGGCTAGCTCACGTCGTCAAAGCGCCAGCAGCACCGTTGGCGTCACCCTGCACGGCCACGCCGCTGGCGCCGTCAAATCCCAACGCCCACAAGGCGGCCAGGTCCTGGGCGTCGTCCACGCCGGCAGCCAGGGCCTGCAAACCCTGGCCGTGCACCAGCGCCACCAGGCTCTGTGCATAGGCGTGCACGGCGGCGTCCAACGCAGCGCCGCGCACATGGCGGCTGTCAAAACGTACATATTGCAAGCCCACGGCGCCCAGATGTGCCAGGTGCTGCGCCAATGCGCCAGCATGTTCGGCACCCAGCCGCACGCCCCAGGGCCGCCACAAGGCGGTGGCCTCGGCGGCCACGCTTTCGTCGGCAGCACCGGCGTCGTCCTGGCCCCACTCGATGTGCAGCAGGCGTGCGGCCTGCGGCGCGGTGGACAGCGCCAGGGCCACGTCGGCAATGAAACCTGGCGCCGTGAGCGACAACCACGCCAGGTGCACCGCGCGTGCCTGGCCGTCGCGCGCAATGGCTTGCAGCGCCAGGTCCAACGTGGCCAGGTCCACACGCGGCAGCAGGCGGCTGCGCCGCGCCAGTGCCAACCAGCCCGCTGCCGCGTGATAGGGGCCACCCGGCACCAATTGCACGTGCACGGGGCAAAGCAGGTGCAGAAGCTGGCCCTGGGCGCCCAGCACGGGCTCTTCGGCCAGGCGCACACGGCCATCGGCCAGGGCCTGGGCGATCTGCTCGCGCCAGGCACGCGCCCCGGCCGGGTCGGCCACCGAACTGGCGCTGTCCTGCACGGCAATGCCGGTGTCGGTTTCGGCCTGGGCCAAGGCGGCATCGGCCTGCGCCAGCGCCGCGCCCGCTGCCACGGCCAGCAAGCCGTCGACGCCACCCACCACGATCTGCGCGCCCCCCGCGTGCAGCGCCGGTGCAGCCAGCAGCGTGGCGTGCAGGGACTGCGCCGTTTCTGACGCCAGCCCGCTGACCGGCAGGCACAGGGCAAAGTCACTGCCGTTCAGGCGCCCGGCAAAGGTGCCCGGCACGCGCTCGACATAGGCCAGCAGCAGGCCTGCGGCCGACACCAGCAAGCGGTCGGTGGCTTCGTGCCCCAGCCGTTCATTGATGGCTTCCAGATGCAGCACACGCACCAGGATCAACGCCGCACCGGGCCCGCCAGGCTCGGCCAACTGGGCCTGCAACCGGGCCAGAAAGTGCCGCCGCAGCGGCAAGCCGGTGACGCCGTCCACCTGCGCCTGACGCTGCAACACCTGCACCTGTTCGGCCTGGGCGGCAAACACCTCGCGCAAGCGGCGCACCATGGCGTTCATGCTGCGTGTGAGCACACGCAGTTCGGGCAGGCTGGGTTCTTCGGCCTCGACAAACCGGCCCCGCTCCAACGCCTGCGCCTGCGCCACGGTGGCCTGCAACGGGCGCTGCCAGCCGCGCAGCAAACCCACCGCCAGCACTGCGGCCAACGCAGCGAGAGCGGCCAGCAACAGGGCTGTCACGGCGCAGGCGTCCCACAACGCATCCAGGGCCCAGGCCACACGCGACTCGACGCTGAGCGTGGCCACTGCGGCACCCTCATGCAGCACCGGGGCGGAGCCTGGTGCCGGGGACAGCGGCAAAACCTGCACAAACCATCCCGGCGCCCGACGCGGCCCCAGCGGCTGAAAGAGGTCCAGCAGCGTGCCACCGTCGGGCCGGCGCAGCACCAGCCGGCGGTAGGCGCCGCGCGCCATTTGCGCGTGGGCCGAGGCCCGCATGGTTGTTTCGTCTGGCTGCAGCGACATGACCAGCGCCAGCGCCACGGCAGCGTCCTGGTTGCGTGCCGCCAGTTCGGCGCTGAGCGCCTGGCGCGTGGCCAGGGTGTGGACAGCCAGGCTGCCGGCCATGGCCAGCATCACCACCACGGCCAGCAGCAGGGCCACGCGCCGCGCCACGGTCATGGCAGGCGGCTCAAGAAAAAGTGCATCAGGGGCATTGGCTCCGCTCCAGGCCAGCACCTGCGCAAACGCGTCTGGTGCCTGTGCCCAGCATGGTAGGCCAGGGCGCGCGGCAAAACGCGGTTCAGCCCATACCGCCCAAAAGGGTGGGGGGCATGTTTGCCAAGAGGCTGGGTGCCGTTTGCAGACACAAGACCGCCGCCGGTCGGACTTGCGTCGGGTTCAGGCCAAAACCAGAGGCCTTGCGTCCGTCGCAGGCACAGGCACCTGCACAGGCACAGGACCCACGCTGGTGGGCCCTGCTCCCGACTCAAGCACGTGCGGCGCGAAGGTTGAGTGAAAAGTCTTGCAGCGCGGCAATGCCGCTTTCTTCGGCCTTGCGGCACCAGGCTTGCAGGTCAGCCACCAGTTGCTCGGCCGAAACATTGGTGCGTGTCCACAGCGCACGCAACTCTTCGCGCATGGCCACGAGCTTGGCCAACTGGGGGCTTTCGCCCAGCGCGGCGGCCAGACTGGGCAGCACACCACTGGGGATCTTGTCGGCGTCGCGGTGCAACCAGGCCTTGGCCAGCCGCAACTGCCGGGCGCCCACGCTGTCGGCGCCTTTTTGTATCTTGATGCGGTCCAGTTCCACGGCCACGGCACGCTTCAATTCCTTGGCGTAGCGGGCCATCACCTCGTAGCGGTTGGTGATCAGGGCTTCCAGCGTGTTGCCGTCGGCCACGGCTTTGACTTCACCCAGCGCCAGGCGCGGCGGCGTCTTGCGCACCTTGGCCAGGCCGCCTATTTCCAGCAGGCGGATGTAGAGCCAGCCGATGTCAAATTCATAAGGCTTGACCGACAGCTTGGCCGACGTGGGATAGGTGTGGTGGTTGTTGTGCAACTCTTCGCCACCAATCACGATGCCCCACGGCGACACGTTGGTCGAGGCGTCGGCGGCCTCAAAGTTGCGGTAACCCCAGTAGTGGCCAATGCCGTTGATGATGCCGGCCGCGGTGATGGGGATCCACGCCATCTGCAGCGCCCACACCGACGCGCCAATGGCGCCAAACAGCAGCAGGTTGACGATCAGCATCAGCCCCACGCCCTGCCAAGAAAACCGCGTGTACAGGTTGTGCTCTATCCAGTCGTCGGGTGTGTTGTGGCCGTACTTGTCAAGCGTCTCCTGCACCTTGGCTTCGGCACGGTAGAGCTCGCTGCCGGTGTAAAGCACGGTCTTGATGCCCCGTGTGACGGGGCTGTGCGGGTCGTCCGCCGTTTCGCACTTGGCGTGGTGCTTGCGGTGGATGGCGACCCATTCCTTGGTCACCATGCCCGTGGTCAGCCAAAGCCAGAAACGGAAGAAGTGCGACACCACGGGGTGCATTTCCAGCGCGCGGTGCGCCTGCGCACGGTGCAAATAGATGGTGACGGCGGCGATGGTGATGTGCGTGGCCACCAGCGAAAAAATCAGTGTCTGCCAGCCCGTGGCTTCAAGCAGGCCGTGGGCAAGCCATTGCACCAGCGCGTCATGCACAAGCCACAGGTAATCCATCGGGTCTTCCTTGAGGTGAACAAAAACTGACACCTGATTCTAGAGGGGCCCCCGCCGCCTGCGCTGCGGTGTATCCCTTTGAAAACCGGCGCTTTGGCC
>CAZUKT010000504.1:0-3648 GCA_964620975.1 uncultured Rubrivivax sp.
AGCCGCGCCGCCTGCAGATGCGCCGCGCGCGCTGCGGGTGTGCCGCTGCGGCGGTCAGCCCTTTGTGGGCTCGGTCTGTGTGGCCGGCGCTGAAGGCTGCACCGTGACCGGCGGCGCCTTGGTCACACGCACCTTGCCACCGGTGGTGACCAGCAGCACCGCGTCGCCGGGCGCAAAAACCTCGCTGGCGCGGGCCTGCACCACCGAGCGGCGGTCGCCATTTGTCAGCTGCACCAGCACTTCAACGGCTTCCTCACGCGTGGCGGCGCGCTCGGCCACGTTGCCTATCACACCGCCGATGACGGCGCCGATCACGCCCACGATCACCGCTTCACGGCTGCCGCCCACGCCGGAGCCCGCCACACCGCCCACCACACCGCCAGCGGCCGAGCCAATGCCCGTTTGCGTGCCGTCCACGATGACATTGCGGGTGCTCAGTACCACGGCGTCCACCACCGTGGAAAGGCGCTGGGCTTCATTGCGGCTGACCACGTCGGGGCTGGTGGTGGTGCAAGCGGCCAGCGTGCCCAGCAAAGCCGCCGCAGCCAGGGTGTTGCGCAGCAGGTGTGTCATGTTCATGTCTCCAGAAGAGGTGCTCTGTGCCAGGCACAGACTCCGTTCGGTTGCAATCGGTTCCCGCTCATGCGTGCAGGCGGGAACTGCGCGGCACGCATGCGAGCAAAAAGTCCATCTGATCGGCCACGATGCGGCGGCCACGCAGGATCATGTCTTCGTGCAGGTTGGGCACGTAGGGCAGGTACAGCAGGCTCATGCGCGCTTCTTCGGGCAGGCGGCTGCCTTTGTGGCCGTTGCAGGCGCGGCATGCGGTAATGCAGTTCATCCAGGTGTCGTGCCCACCGCGTGACACCGGCACGATGTGCTCGCGCGTGAGGTCGTCAAGCCGAAAGTGGCCACCGCAATAGGCGCAAAACTGGCGGTCGCGCGCAAAGAGTTTCGGGTTGGTCAGCGCCGGTTGCAGCCGCCAGGCCCGGCTGGGCACGGCGCCGCGCACGGCCACGATGGGGTGAACTTCGATGCGGCTTTGCCGCCCCGTGGCACGCTGCCAGCCGCCGCGCAGCACCTGGAAAGTTTCACCCAGCGTCCACGCCACAGCGTCGGCCGCATACAGCACAGCGGCCTCGCGCGGCGTGATCCACGCTTGCGGCCGGCCAGAGATGTCAAGCTGAAGCACATCCATGGCGCTGAGGGTACTCGATCGCATCCGTGCTCCGGCATCGTCGGCCTGGGCGTGTCGTGCCAAGGGGTCAAGGGTTAACCCAGGTGTTGTGGCTTGGACTGGGCAAAACGCGCCGGGTTCTAGATTGGTGGCCCTAGAAAAAGTGCGGCATCGTGCCGCTGCCACAGGCCCGAAGTCTGCAAAATAGAACGACCGTTCGTTTTTGTGACGACCCCGTGACATCGCCCCCCATCCGCACCGCACCCCTCGCGCCCGCTGCAGCCCGCAAGCGCCAACCTGCCGCCCACAAGGCCATGCAGAAGGCCCTGCACAAGGGCCAGCAGACACGCGCCACCATCCTGGACGCGGCGTTGAGCTTGGCGTCGCACATGGGCCTGGAAGGCTTGTCGATAGGTGCACTGGCCGAGGTGACGCAGATGAGCAAGTCGGGCGTGTTTGCCCATTTCGGCTCGCGTGAAGAACTGCAGATATCGGTCATCCGCGAGTACCACACGCGGTTTGAAGACGAGGTCTTTTTCACCGCCATCCAGCAACCACGGGGCCTGCCGCGTGTGCGCGCCTTGTTTGAAAACTGGATCCGCCGCGTCAGCGTGGAACTGGATTCGGGCTGCATCTACATCAGCGGTGCGGTGGAATTTGACGACCGCCCTGGCCCCGTGCTCGACGCGCTGGCCAGCATGGTGCGGGCCTGGCAGGCGGCACTTGAACGTGCCATCTTGCAGGCCATGCAGGTGGGCCATTTGCAGGCCGCCACCGACCCCACGCAAGTGCTGTTTGAAGTGCATGGCCTGATCCTGGCCCTGCACCACGACGCGCGCTTCCTGCGCATCCCCGGCGCCCTGGACCGCGCCCGCACCGGCTTTGAACGTGTGCTGGCGCACTACAGCGTGCCGGCCAAAGCCCCAGCCTATTCACGGGCTGAAAACACTGCAGCCGCAGCAAGCGCAGAAGCCACCTCACCGGCTGCCGCCACCAAGCCGCGCCGCATGCGTGCCTGAACCACCATCCCCGTTTCCAGGAGTCTGACCATGGCCACCTACACCCCACCGCTGCGTGACATGCACTTTGTGCTGCATGAGTTGCTCCACGTCACTGATGAACTGAAGCGGCTGCCGCGCCATGCCGAGATGGACACCGACACCATCAACGCCGTGCTTGAAGAAGGCGGCAAGTTCGCCGCCGAAGTGGCGCTTCCCATCAACATCAGCGGCGACACCGAAGGCTGCACGCTGGACAAGGCCACGCACGAGGTGCGCCCGCCCCAGGGCTTCAAAGAGGCTTACGCCGCCTACGTGCAAGGCGGCTGGCCGTCACTGGCTTGCGACCCTGAATATGGCGGCCAGGGGCTGCCCATTGTGGTGAACCACTGCTTCTATGAAATGCTGAATTCGGCCAACCAGGCCTGGACCATGTACCCGGGCCTGACACATGCCGCGTATGCCTGCCTCATGGAGCACGGCACACCCGAGCAGAAAGCCACCTTCCTGCCCAAGCTGACCAGCGGCGAATGGACTGGCACCATGTGCCTGACCGAACCCCATTGCGGCACCGACCTCGGGCTGCTGCGGTCCAAGGCCGAGCCTGTGGCCAGCGATTCAGCCGCAGGCAGCTACAAGATCACGGGCCAGAAAATCTTCATCTCGGCCGGTGAGCATGACCTGGCGTCCAACATCATTCACCTCGTGCTGGCGCGCCTGCCCGACGCACCGGCAGGCAACAAGGGCATCTCGCTGTTTGCGGTGCCCAAGTTCATGGTCAATGCCGACGGCACGCTGGGTGAACGCAACCCCATCTTCTGCACTGCCCTGGAGCACAAGATGGGCATCAACGGCAACGCCACCTGCCAGATCAACCTGGACGGCGCCGTGGGTACCCTGGTGGGGCAGCCCAACAAGGGCCTGAATGCGATGTTCGTGATGATGAACGCGGCGCGGCTGGGTGTGGGCAACCAGGCCATCGGCCTGACCGAAGTGGCCTACCAGAACGCGGTGGCCTATGCCAGGGAACGCATACAGATGCGCAGCCTGAGTGGTCCCAAGCACCCCGAGCAAGCCGCCGACAACATCATCGTGCACCCCGACGTGCGCAAGATGCTGCTCACGGCGCGCGCCTTTGCCGAAGGTGGCCGGGCGCTGGCCATCCACATCGCCTTGCTGATCGACAAGGAGATTGCCACCGACGACGAAGACGAGCGCA
The DNA here is from genome assembly GCA_964620975.1 of uncultured Rubrivivax sp. Classification (GTDB taxonomy): domain Bacteria; phylum Pseudomonadota; class Gammaproteobacteria; order Burkholderiales; family Burkholderiaceae_C; genus Rubrivivax. The sequence goes on from CAZUKT010000504.1 coordinate 3,395, forward strand.
AGGAATGCGCCGACGAGGTGGCGCTGCTCACGCCCATCGTCAAGGCTTTTCTCACCGACAACGCCTGGCTGGCCACGAGCCATTGCATGCAGGTGTACGGGGGGCACGGGTACATCAAGTCGGCCGGCATGGAGCAGTACGTGCGCGACGCCCGCATCAACATGATTTACGAAGGCACCAACACCATCCAGAGCCTGGACCTGCTGGGCCGCAAGGTGCTGGGCGACAACGGCGCCAAGCTGAAGAAGTTTGGC
>CAZUKT010000505.1:0-2805 GCA_964620975.1 uncultured Rubrivivax sp.
CGATCTCTTCACGCGTCATGCGCAAGACCAGCTCTGATTGGGAAAATCCACGCGCATTCAGGCGCTGCACCAGGTTCAGCAAAAAAGCGGCCAAACGCTCTTCGGCCCGCATGCTGCCCAGCAGCAGCATCACGCCGTGGTCGCGCACGATCTCGCGGCTCATGATGCGGTGAAAGTGACGCTGCAAGTCTGAAAGCTCGCGCGACAAGTCTTCGAGCTGGTGGTAGGGGATGATGCAGACCTGCGAGTCTTCCAGTGCCACTGCATCGCAGGTGTGGCGGTCGGTGCCGATGCCGTCCAGGCCAAGCAGTTCGCCCGCCATCTGAAAACCGGTGACTTGGTCGCGGCCGTCCTCAGATGACACACAGGTCTTGAAGAACCCGGTTCGTACCGCGTAGAGCGATGTGAAGCCTTCGCCGGCACGGAACAGCGCGTCGCCCCGGGCCAGCGTGCGCCGCGTGGCGACGATGGCGTCCAGCCGCTCCATCTGGTCGTTTGACATGCCCACCGGCAGGCAAAGTTCGCGCAGGTTGCAGCTGGAACAGGCGACCTTGAAGGGCTCGAGTCGGATCGACGGTTGTGCAGCGTGCATGGATATGGGCCAAGACTTGAGGCCTGAAGTATCGCGCACTCGAAGGGCCACTTGCGGCGCGGGTTGTCGGGGTTGCTCCTGAGTGCCAGTCAGGCGCCGGCTTGAGAAATGTCAAGCCTTTTGGCGGTTTTTTTGGCAGAGTGCGGGCATGAACCAAGTGGCCAACCCGCATCACCACGTCCAGCTCACAGACGCCCAGCTCCGCAGGCTGGACATGCCTGGCCCGCGCTACACGTCGTACCCCACGGCAGACCGTTTCGTCGAGGCCTTTGGCCCTGCCGAATACCGGCAGGCCTTGCGGCAGCGCGCCCAAGGCGCCGTCGTGGGTGGCGCGACACCGCTGTCGCTGTACATACACATCCCGTTTTGTGAGTCCGTGTGCTACTACTGCGCCTGCAACAAGATCATCACCAAGCACCACAACCGAGGTGCCGAGTACTTGCTCTGGCTGTCAAAGGAAATTGACCTGCACGTGGCGGAACTCGGCCGCGGGCAGGCGGTGTCGCAGCTGCACTTTGGCGGTGGCTCGCCCACCTTCCTGGACGACACCGAATTGGCCGAATTGATGGCCATGCTGCGCCGCGCCTTCAAGCTCACGCCAGAGGCCGAGGTCTCCATCGAGGTGGACCCGCGCACTGCGTCGCCAGAGCGGCTTCGCAGCCTGGCCAACATCGGTTTCAACCGCATCAGTTTTGGTGTGCAGGACTTTGACGCCGACGTACAGTTGGCCGTGCACCGTGTGCAGTCCTTTGAAAGTGTGCGTGACCTGGTGGCCGAGGCGCGTGCGCTCCGCTTCGAATCCATCAACGCCGACTTGATCTACGGCCTGCCCAAGCAGACGCCGGATTCCTTCAGGCGCACCATTGCGCAGGTCGCCGAGTTGCGCCCGTCACGCATCGCGCTTTACGCCTACGCGCACCTGCCGCACCGCTTCAAGCCGCAAAGGCGCATCGAATCGGTGGACTTGCCCACTGGCGAGCAGCGTGTGCGCATGTTGGGCGACGCCATCGCGGGCTTCATTGCCAATGGCTATGTCTACATCGGCATGGACCACTTTGCCTTGCCAGGTGACGCTTTGGCCATTGCCAAGCGGCAAGGGCGATTGCATCGCAACTTTCAGGGCTACACGACGCAGCCCGACTGTGACTTGATCGCTCTGGGCGTGTCGTCCATCGGCCGCATCGGTGCCACCTACAGCCAGAACGCCAAGACCTTGCCCGAGTACCAGGACGCGCTGGCGCAGGGCGAGTTTCCGGTGCAACGCGGCATCGCACTGACGCGTGACGACCTGCTGCGCCGTGCGGTGATCATGGCGCTGATGTGCCAAGGGCGGGTGGAGTTCGAATCCATCGAACTGTCGTACCTGGTGAAGATGCGCGACGTGTTTGCGCATGAACTGACGCAGTTGCAGCCGCTGCAGGAGATGGGCCTGGTGGAAGTGTCAGACACCGACATTCAGGTGACCGCCATGGGCTGGTACTTTGTGCGTGGCATTGCCATGGTCTTTGACAAGCACCTGCAGGCCGACAAAGTGCGCGAGCGCTTTTCGCGCATCATCTAAGGCTTGGACTCCACCCTCATTGCCAGCGCCGCCTTGTTGGGCTTGGCGGGTACACCGCACTGTGCAGCCATGTGTGGCGCCCCGTGTGCCGCAGTGGTTGGCGGGCGGTCGCACGCGGCCTTGTTGGGCTTTCATCTGGCTCGCGTTGCGAGCTACGCTGCTGGTGGCGCCTTGGCGGCGGCCAGCGTGGGCGCGCTGGCAGCGCTGTCGCAGGTCACCCCCGCTGTCAGGCCCTTGTGGACGCTGCTGCATGTGCTGGCGCTGGCACTGGGTTTGTGGCTGCTGTGGCAGGGCCGACAACCGGCGTGGATGGGGCGACTTGGCCGCGTGCCTGCCGCAGCACCGGCGCGTGGCTGGCAGCGCATGGGCGGCCCGGTGCGGGCGGTGGCCGGCGGCAGCCTGTGGGTGGCTTGGCCGTGTGGGTTGTTGCAGTCGGCCTTGGTAGTGGCGGGCCTGGCGGGCAATGCATGGTCTGGCGCGGCCGCCATGGCAGCTTTTGCCTTGGCTTCATCGGGCGGCCTTGTGCTGGCGCCTTGGCTTTGGCAGCGCTACTTGCGCGGGCCCCGCGCAGCGCACGTAGAACGCTGGGTGGTTCGGCTGTCGGGCTTGATGCTCGTGGCGGCCTCGGGCTGGACACTGGGCCACGGTATGT
>CAZUKT010000505.1:2815-3619 GCA_964620975.1 uncultured Rubrivivax sp.
TGCCGGACGCTGTGACCGCCTTGCAGCAGCCTGTGCGCTGGCGCTGAGGTCACAAAACGAATCGCCCGGCACGGGGCCGGGCGATCGATCCAGCCGGGCGCCTTCGTGGCGCCCGCCGGCAGTCCTTACTTCTTGGCAGCAGAAGCAGCCGCCGCAGGCTTTGCAGCAGCCGGCTTGGCTTCAGCCTTCTTGGCACCCGACGCAGCAGCTTCAGCGGGCTTGGCGGTGGCAGCAGCCGGCTTGGTGTCGGTGGCGGCAAACGCGCCCGTGGTGGCAAAAGCGGCAACGGTCAGGGCGGCCAGGAGCTTGTTCATTCAATTACCTTTCGAGAGTTTCATTGGCGCCTCCTCCAAGCGGGAAGCTCCACCGAAACGGGTCTGCGCGTCAGTCGGTTGACAGCGGGCCTGACTTAGAATTGCGGGCTCAGCAACACAGACCGACCGGCGCCCAACATTGCGGCCCTACCGGACCAGGAGACCCAACCATGTACCAGCACATCAAGGTGCCCGCGGGCGGCCAGAAGATCACCGTCAACGCGGACTTCTCGCTCAACGTCCCTGACCAGCCCATCATCCCGTACATAGAGGGCGACGGCACTGGCCTGGACATCACCCCGGTCATGCTCAAGGTGGTGGATGCGGCCGTGGCCAAGAGCTATGGCGGCACGCGCAAGATCCACTGGATGGAGGTCTATGCGGGCGAGAAGTCCACCAAGATTTATGGCCCTGACGTGTGGTTGCCTGAAGAAACCCTGCACTCCGTGCGCGACTACGCGGTGTCCATCAAGGGCCCGCTGACCACGCC
>CAZUKT010000506.1:0-3611 GCA_964620975.1 uncultured Rubrivivax sp.
CCACCAGCACACGCACGCCGGGCAGGCAGCGCGCGGCGGCGGATTCCAGGTGCGTGAGCTGGGTCAGCTTGTGATGCCCCCCACCGCGCACGATGAGCGCGGTGTTGATGGCGTTGAAGAGCGCCGCCGCCGTGGCCGGGCGAGTCACCACGCCGTCGGCCAGGTCGCCATAGCCCGAGCCCGGCGCCGGGCGCAGGCCCTGGGGCATGACCAGCACAAACGGTGGCAGGCCGCCTTGCGCCTGCGTGGCCTTCATCTGCGCCAGGCCACACAGCACCGCCGTGTGTCGCAATTCGGGCTCGATGACCACCGCGTCGGGGGCACGGTTTTCACGCAGCCGCTCGAGCAGCCGCACCTGCAAGTCGGCCGCCGAGGCAGCCACCTCGGTGCGCCAGCCCAGCGCACGCGCCAGGCTGTGCACGCTCTGGCCGCTGCTGCTGCCGGTGTTGCATTTGCTGCTGTTGCCGCCATCGCTGCCGTGCGGCGCCGGGCCTGCTGGCACGGGGTTGCCGCCGTCGCCGTCGCGCACGGGCGCACTGGCTTCCAGCACCAAAAGCTCCAGCGCGGCGCAGTCGGGGCCGTCGGCGTCTTCGGCCACCAGCGCCAGTGGCAAGGCCACACGGAATTCACTGCCCGTGCCCGGCTCGCTGCTCACGGCGACTTCACCACCCATCAGCTCGACCAACTGGCGCACGATGGAAAGGCCCAACCCGCTGCCACCAAAGCGGCGCGTGGTGGACGCGTCCGCCTGTGTAAAGGGCGCAAAGATGCGGCCCATGGCGTCGGGTGTCATGCCCATGCCGGTGTCCCGCACCACAAACACCACGTTCACCATGCCGTCGCCCCGAGGCGCGCATTCCACCGTCAGGTGCACCCCGCCGCGTTCAGTGAACTTGACGGCGTTGCCCAGCAGGTTGATGAGGATCTGGCGGATGCGCGTGATGTCGCCGCGCAGCAGCCGGGGCACGTCGGTCAGTGCGTGCATCACCAGTTCGAGCGGCTTGCTGCGTGTGAGCGGCGTGATCATCTGCGCCAGCTCGCGCAGCAGCTCGGGCATCTGGAAGGGCACGTCTTCCAGCACCACCTCGCCGGCCTCGATCTTGGACAGGTCCAGCACGTCGCTGATCAGGCCCATGAGCGAACGGCTGGCCACCTGCAGCTTGGCCAGCAGCTCGCCCTGCTCACCGTCCAGCCGCGTCTGGCCCAGCAGGTAGCTCAGGCCGATGATGGCGTTCATGGGCGTGCGGATCTCGTGGCTCATGTTGGCCAGGAATTCGCTCTTCAGGCGGCTGGCCTTGCTGATGCGGTCGTTTTGCTGCTCCAGCTCGACGCTGCGCGCACGCAGCTCCTCGGCCAGCTTGGGCGCGGTCATGTCCCGTATGGACGCCAGGTGCGCGGGCTTGCCGTCCCATTCAAGGTGCACGACGCGCATTTCGCACACCCGCGGCACGCCATCGCGCGTGACCACCAGCTCGCTGGGCTCGCCGTCGCGGTTGCTGAAGCTCAGCGGCTCGCCCTGCAGATCCACACGTTCACGGCCAAACAGCAGCACGGCAGCCTGGTTGACGAACTGCAGCTCACCGGCCTGGTTGGCCACCAGCACGCCGTCGGGCATGGCGTCCAGCAGCCCTTCCAGGCGGCGGTGTTGCGCCCGGGCGCGGTTGCGTTCTACCTCGTACAGCACGCAGCGGCAAAAGAGCCGGCTGTTGGCTTCACGCTTGGTAAAGACTTCTTCGGCGCCGGCGGCCAGCAGCTGATCGCGCAGCGCACGGTCTTCATGCCCGCTGAGCACGATGATGGGCGCACCGCCAGCCACCGCGTGCACGCGGTGCAGCGTGGCCAGGCCCTGCGAATCCGGCAGGTTCAGGTCCAGGATGACGGCGGCCGCACCGCCGCCGCGCAGCAGCCGCTCGGCTTCGGCCACCGACATGGCCACGTCCAGGTGCAAGGCCAGGCCGGGCGAACTGGCCAACAGCTCGCGCGCCAGGTCCACGTCGCCGGGGTTGTCTTCCACCAGCACGATGCGGTAGCGGCGCAGCAAGTCCACACCGCGCGCGGGCGGCACCCCAAGGGGGCCCGGTGCCTCGTACAGCGCCAGGTGTTCGGCGCGGGTGATGTGGTTCATGGGGCCGTGGCCGCAGCACCGGGCACCAGCTCGTCATGGTGCAGGCGCAGGTCCACGGCGCGGTCGGGCATGCCCAGGTCATGCACACCCAAAAAGCGCGCCTGGTGCCGCCCGCCCGCCTTGGCGGCGTACAGGGCCTGGTCGGCCGCCGCCACCAGCACCGAAACCTGCAGGTGCTGCAGCGGCTGGGCGTCGCGTGGCAAGGCAAAGTCTTCAAAAGCCGACACGCCTATCGACACCGTGACATGGTCTGACGCGGGCGAGTTGGCGTGTGGCAGCCGCATCACGTCCACCGCCTGCAGCAGGTGCAGCGCCAGGAAGCGTGCACCGCAGGCGTCGGTGTCAGGCAGCAGCACGGCAAATTCTTCGCCGCCGTAGCGTGCGCTCAAATCGGCGGGCCGGTGCACGGCGTGCTTGAGCGACTGCGCCACGGCTTGCAGGCAGCGGTCGCCGGCCTGGTGGCCGTAGTGGTCGTTGTAGCTCTTGAAGGCGTCAATGTCGATCATCAGCAGCGACAGGGGCGAGCCCACCCGCTGCGCACGCAGCCACTCGCGGTGGATGGTTTCCTCAAACTGCCGGCGGTTGGCAATGCCGGTGAGGCCGTCTATGTAGGCGGCGTTGCGCAGCGCGTCGGTGAGCTGCTTCACACGCAGGTGCATGCGCACCCGGGCCACCACCTGCGCGGCGCGCGGCGGCTTGACGATGAAGTCGGTGGCGCCCATGGCCAGGCCGGTGACTTCATGGTCGGCGTCGTCGTGGCCGGTGATGAAGATGATGGGCACGTCCATCAGCAGCGGCGTTTCCTTCATCGCGGTGCAGACTTCAAAGCCGCTCATGCCGGGCATTTCAATGTCCAGCAGCACCAGGTCGGGCACCGACTGGCGCGCCATGCGCAAGGCATCGGCCCCCGAGGTGGCAAAACGCAGGCGGCCACACTCTTGCAGCATGCTGCCCAGCAGGCCGATGACGGTGGGGTCGTCGTCGACCAGAAGAATGTTGAAGAGGTCTTGCACGGCGTCGTGTCTCCAGCGCTGGCAGGTGGCAGCAAAACGGCCGCCCGTCTTGAGCTTCTCGTGCAAGGGCTATCGGCAGCCTGCCGCGCGACTTGAGCGGCGTGGCCGCACCGCGCAGGGCCCAGAATGATGTTGCCGCAGCCACTGCGCTGCCCACCCCGCGAGCCGCCATGACACAACCGATACAGGTGCTGCTGGTTGAAGACAACCCCGGCGACGCCGACCTCGTGACCGAGACGCTGCAGACCAGCAAACTGCACATCAGCATCCAGGTGGTGGTAGACGGCACGCAGGCGCTGGCCTACCTGATGCGCCAGCCCCCTTACGAACAAGCAACGCAGCCCGACCTGATCCTGCTGGACCTGAACCTGCCCAAGATGGGTGGCCGCGAGGTGCTGGCCGAAATCAAGAAGCACCCCGCGTTGCGGTCCATCCCGGTGGTGGTGCTGACGTCGTCTGACGCCGAGCAGGAC
>CAZUKT010000507.1:0-3608 GCA_964620975.1 uncultured Rubrivivax sp.
GTGCGCGATTCCGGTGGCGCGGAAGACGTCCCAGTCGGCGCGTTCGATGCCGGCCTGGTCGCCCACCACCAAGGCTGCCAACATGCCCGCGGCCGATGCGTCGGCCACCCGCAGGGTGATGGCGTCACGCAGGTCCTGGCGCAGGCGGTCCAGGCGCTGGCCGCCCTGTTCGGCCAGCTTCTGCGCCGGGCTGGCCGGCCGGTGGCGCACATAGCCGCTGGCGCGGATGCCCTGCTCAAAAAGCCACAGTTCCAGATCAAAACCATGCGGGTTGAAAGTGCCGTGCGGTTGCCGCAGCCGCAGCGTCAGCTGCCAGCGCTGGCCGGCGCGCAGGTCTTCGGCCGGACCGCCCAGCAGGGCGTCGTCGTCAACACCCCGGTACCAGCCCAGCGACAGCCGCTGCGGCACCTGCACGGCGGCACCATCCAGCGTGGCCTGCTCCACGTCGAGCACAAAACGGGTGCCGGTGAGCGTGGTGCGCGGCAGGCCGCTGATGACACCGATGACGGTGATGTCCTGGCCTTCCAGCGCTGCCGGCAAGGCGTCGGCCAGCCGCCATGCGGCGCGGCCGCTGGTGGCCACAAAGGCCAGCGTGGCCACCGCAACGCAGACGCCCGCCATGGGCACGGCACGGTGGCGCCAGCGCCAGGCCGTGGCCAGCAGCGCCACGGCACCCACAGCCAGCGCCACCAGCACCGCCGCTGACCACAACGCGGCCTGCTCCAACTGCGCCGCCGTGCCGGCCAGCGCAGCCAGCGCCACAAGCCCCCAGCGCAGGGCCGGGCTCACCGTGAGCGGGGTGTGCCCACCCGCTTGCACGGGCTTGCCCTGGCCGTCATCCGCTGCAGCCTTTGCCCCCATGCGGCGCAGTGTAGGATGGTCCGCCAGCCTTCCTGGCCCCGACGTCTTCACATCACCTCGCGCTGCCCCGCTGCCCTGCCATGACCATCCAAGACCGCCTGCAAACCCTGGGCATCACGCTGCCGCCCGTGGCCGTACCCGCTGCTGCCTATGTGCCCTTTGTGCGCACGGGCAACCTCGTCTTCATCTCGGGCCACATCGCCAAGAAAGATGGCAAACCGTGGGTCGGCCAACTGGGCACCACCATGACCACCGCTGAAGCCGCAGGCGCAGCACGTGCCGTGGCCATCGACCTGCTGGGCACGCTGCAGGCTGCCACCGGCGACCTGGCCCGCGTCAAACGCATCGTCAAGGTGCTGAGCCTGGTCAACAGCAGCAGCAGCTTCACCGAACACCACCTCGTCACCAACGGCTGCAGTGAGCTCCTGGTGGCCGTGATGGGTGCGCAGGTGGGCGCGCACGCACGCAGTGCCTTCGGCGTGGCGCAGTTGCCGCTGGGTGCCTGCGTCGAGATTGAACTGATCGCCGAGGTGGAATGAACATCTTGCCCCGGCAGTGGCTGGTGGGCGCGGCGGTGGTGCCGGTGGCTGCCGTGTGCTCGGCCCTCTTCACGCAGCACGTGCTGGGCATGCTGCCCTGCCCCTGGTGCGTGTTGCAGCGCGCGATTTTTCTGAGCATCACCCTCGCCGCCGTGGCCGGGCTGCTGCTGCGTGGCGCATGGCCCCGGCGCGCGGCGGCCGCACTGATGCTGGCATTGGCCGGTTGTGGCGTGGCCGCAGCCCTGTGGCAGCACTTTGTGGCGGCCGCCAGCGTGTCCTGCAACCTGACCCTGGCCGACCGCGTGATGACGGGCACGGGCCTGGACGCCATGTGGCCCGAGGTGTTTGCACCGCAGGCCTCTTGCGCCGACGCCGCAGCCACCTTGCTGGGCGTGCCCTATGAGTTTTACAGCCTCACGCTTTTTGTGGCGCTGGCCGCTGCCGCCGTGATGGTGCTGCGGCGGCCGGCCTGACGCCGCCCGCCGCAGGACAGCGAGAAGAGCAGCTCAGGCGAGCTTCTTGCGCCCGGCCACCACCAGACCACCCAGCGCCAGCGCAGCCAGCGCCAGGCTGCCGGGCTCGGGCACGGTGTTGGTGCCGAAGACGATGAAATCTTGCGAGCCGCTCTTTTCAAGCGCGAACACGTTGAACCGGTTGGTGGTGCTGGCGGCACCGGCCAGCAGCACGTCAGCCTGCAGGCGGGTGGCGCTGATGTCGCTGAACGAGCCCAGTGCGGTGACCGAGAAGTCCCGGTCGTAGACCATGTTCCAGATCGCCAATTGCATGGCCGATGACTCGGCCGCCGTGTCCACCTGCGACGGGTGGTCGGCCACGTAGGTCAGGAGCTGGCCCAGGCGCTCTGCAATGCCCACATCGGCGCGGCGGCGGCCAAAGTAGCTGGCGGCGTCCACCAGCGCGTAGCCGGTCATGGCCGTGGTGCTGAAGCCGAAATGCTCTTCAAGCTCGATGCAATAGGTCTGGAAGCTGGTGGTGTCGAGACTGGGCGTACCTGAAAGCGCACCCTTGAATCCACCTGCCGCGCCGCTGTAGTTGGTAGCCTGCACGTTGTTGCCGCTGCCAAAGGCCCAGCCGGTGAGTGTGACGTTGACGCCTATCGGGCCACCCATGCCACCGGCCTGGGCGCTGAATGCGGTCACGGCCAGGGCCAGGGCGCCGAGCGTGCTGCCGAACTTCTTGTTCATCTTTGACTTTCGCTGTTAGGGGGGGGTGGCTTGACACAGCCGATTCCCGATGGCTGAACTTTGCCTATCGGCCCGAGAAAACACATCCCCGTAACAAGGCGTAACACCCGGAATGCGGGGCCCGCGCGCAGTGACGCAAGTCACGCACGGGCCAGAAAGCGCAGAAAGTGGGGGCTGGGTGCCGGCGCGGCCAGGCGTCGCCTGGCCACAAGACAAGCCCGCCCAGGTCAGGGGCTGGCGCTGGCGCCGAGCACCTCGTAAAGCGCTTGCATGGGTTTGTTGCCGTCCCTGTACATCACCTTGCGGGTGTGCAGGTCGATCTGCAGGCTCACACCCCGCGCACGGTCTGTCAGGTACACCGACCAGTCGTCACGGCCGGTCTCTTCAAACGCAAAGCGGGCCCGGCCCGAGGCGTCAGTTTCGGCCCAGCGCCCGGGGCCAGCTTGCACATAAGCCCCCTTTGGCGCACCACCCTGCCCAAACTGCACCTTGCGCACCGTGCGGCCGTTCACTGCCACCGGCGCAGGTGCCGGCGCGGGCGGCTGCACCGCCACGGGGGCGGCAGGCGGAGCTGCAGCCGGGCTGGCCGGCTGTGCCGCCATGACCGAGCCCGCACTCGCGTCGGCGATGTCATACAACACGCGGCGCGCCGAGCGCCCGTCGCCCACCATCACCTTGCGCGTGTGCAGATCAAGCTGCACTTCAACGCCACGCGAACGGTCCGCCAGGTACACCGACCAATCGTCGCGCCCGGTTTCTTCAAAGTTGAAGCTGCCACGGCCGTTGGAGTCCACCTCCACCCAGCGGCGCTGGCCGCTGACGCGGTAGTCCCCCAGGCGTCGGCCCTGCAGCGCGAAGGCCACTTGCGTGGCCGTGCGGCCATTGACAGCCGGCAGCGCCGCAGCCTGCACACGGGCTGGGGCTGGGGCTGGGGCAGGAATTGCCGCTGCGGCGGGCGGCGGCGCATAGACAGCAGCCGGGGCCGGGGCATAAACAGCAGCCGGGG
>CAZUKT010000508.1:0-3608 GCA_964620975.1 uncultured Rubrivivax sp.
TGGTTGCCAACCTGGTGCGGGCCGATGACATCAACCGCGCACCCGCCAAGGTGCAAAGCGCACTGCTGGAAGTGATGCAGGAGCACCAGGTCACCATCGCCGGCGAGACCCACCCGGTGCCCGACCCGTTTGTGGTCATGGCCACACAAAACCCGATTGAAACCGAAGGCACCTACCCGCTGCCCGAGGCGCAGGTGGACCGTTTCATGATGAAGGTGCTGGTCGACTACCCCAGCGAAGAAGAAGAATTTGTCATCGCACAGCGTGTGACGGGCGAGCCGGTGATGGTCAACGCCGTGGCCGACACCGTGCAACTGGCCGCCCTGCAGCGTGAATGCCGCGCCGTGTTTTGCGACCCGGCGCTGATGCAGTACGCCGTCAAGCTGGTGGGCGCCAGCCGCCGGCCCGGCAAGTACGGGCTGGCCGATCTGGACAAGTACATCACCTACGGCGCCAGCCCACGCGCCACCATCGGCATGATTGAAGGCGCCAAGGCCCTGGCCATGCTGCGCGGCCGCCGCTACGTGCTGCCCGAGGACATGACCGACCTGGTGCCCGACGTGATGCGCCACCGCCTGGTGTTGAGCTACGAAGCGCTGGCCGAGAACGTCACGGCCGACGCCATCATCCAACGGCTGCTCATGCACATACCTGCTCCCGACAAACCGCTGATGCATGCGGCCGCCTGAGACCGGCGCGTCACGTCATGGCCACAGCCACATCCCCGCCTGCCACAGCGCCCACGAGCGAACTGCTGCTTCGCCGCCTTGAATGGCAGGTGATACGCCGGCTTGACGGCCTGCTGCAGGGCGACTGGCGGTCGCTGATGCGCGGCGGTGGTGTGGACCTGGCCGACCTGCGCGAGTACCAGGCGCATGACGACGTGCGCCACATCGACTGGAACGTCACCGCACGGCTGCAGCAGCCCTATGTGCGCCAGTTTGTCGAAGACCGCGACCTCACCGCGTGGTTCTTGCTGGACCTGTCGGGCAGCGTTGACTTTGGCTCGGCCGACGTCACCAAACTCGCCGTGTCCACGGGCTTTGTGGCCACGCTGGCGCGTGTCATCACGCGCCACGGCAACCGCGTGGGCGCACTGCTCTACGGCACGCAGGTAGACGGCGTGCTGCCGCCGCGGTCGTCACGCATGCATGTGCTGGAACTGATGCAGCGCATGCAGGCGCCGCGCCCGCGTCCCGTACACAAAGCTGGCACGGCGCCCGCCCGCGCCACCGCACTGGCCGACCTGCTGCGTGCGGCTGAGGGCGCGATGAAACGCAGATCCCTGGTGTTTGTGGTGTCGGACTTCATCAGCCAGCCTGGCTGGGCGCAGGCGCTGGCGCGGCTGTCGCGCCGGCATGACGTGGTGGCCGTGCGCCTGTGGGACCCGATGGAGATGGCGCTGCCCGACGTGGGTTTGGTGACGATTGAAGACGCAGAAACCGGCGAGCAGGTGTTTGTGGATGCCGCAGACCCGGCTTTCCGGGCGCGCTACGCTGCTGCCGCCGCCGAGCTGGAAGACGCCTTGCTGCAAGACCTGGCCGGCGCCGGTGCCGACGTGGTGGAACTGGCCACCGACGACGACCTGCTTTCTGCGTTGCTGCGTTTTTGTGACCTGCGCCGCCAACGCGCGCGCCTGAAGGTGCCGCTGCGGTTTCCGTCCGCCATGCGCCGCGCCGACGTCAACCCTGGGGTGCACCCATGAAGTTCATCTGGCCCGGCCTGCTGTGGCTGATGGGGCTGCTGCCGCTGCTGGTGGCGTTGTATCTTTGGCTGCTGGCCCGCAAGCGCCGCACCACCGTGCGCCTGGCCAGCGTGGCGGTGGCCAAACTGGCGCTGGGCCAAGGCCCCGGCTGGCGCCGGCACTTGCCACCGCTGCTGATGTTGGCGGCCGTGGCGGCGGGCTTGTTGGCACTGGCCCGGCCCACGGCCACCATCACGCTGCCGCTGCAAGAGCGCACCATCATGCTGGCCATGGACGTGTCAGGCAGCATGCGTGCCGAAGACGTCAAACCCAACCGGCTGGTGGCGTCGCAAGAAGCAGCCAAGGCCTTTGTGAACGGCCTGCCACGAGAAGTGAAGGTGGGCGTGGTGTCGTTTGCCGGCACGGCCGCCGTGGTGCAGGCGCCCACCATGAGCCGCGACGATGTCATCGCCGCGATTGACCGCTTCCAGCTGCAGCGTGGCACGGCCACCGGCAGCGGCATCATCCTGAGCCTGGCCACGTTGTTCCCGGACGCCGGCATCGAGATCCAGCACGTCACCGGGCAGCGCAACTTTCCGGGCAAGGCGCTGGGCGAAAAGACTGAAAAGCCCTTCACGCCCGTGCCCGCCGGCAGCTACAACTCGGCCGCCGTCATCATGCTGACAGACGGCCAGCGCACCACCGGCCCCGATCCGCTGGAAGCCGCCAAGATGGCCGCCGAGCGAGGCATCCGCGTCTACACCGTGGGCATTGGCACCACCAGCGGCGAAACGATAGGCTTTGAAGGCTGGAGCATGCGTGTGCGGCTGGACGAAGAGATGCTGAAGAACATCTCGGTGCTGACACACGGCGAATACTTTTACGCCGGCACGGCCGAAGACCTGAAGAAGGTCTACGAAGGCCTGTCGTCACGCATGGTGGTGGAGCGCAAGGAAACCGAAATCAGCGCGCTCTTTGCCGGCCTGGGTGCGCTGCTGTCGGTGCTGGCGGCGGGGCTCAGCGTGTGGTGGTTCGGGCGCGTGGCTTAGGCGCGGGCTTGGCCTCGGACCTGGTGTCTTTCGCCGGGGACGTCTTCACCGCTGCTTTCTTGGTCATTGCCTCGGGGGCCGCAGGCTTCCTGGTGGCAACCTTATTGGCCGCAGGTTTGCGGGCGCGCGGCACGGGCTCGGGTTCGGGCGCATCGGGCACTGGCAGCACCTCCAGCGGCGCCCCCCGGCTGCGGCTCACGGCCGCCGGTGCAGCGGCGGCGCGCCAGTCCTCACCCAGGAACATCGCACGCTCGGCGCGGCGGCGCCGTGTCAGGCCCGCCAGCGGTTTGAGCACGCCGTTGACGCGTGCCTTGTCCCAGGCCAGGAACTGCTCGGCCGCACCGGCCACGTCTGCGGCATTGAGCTTGCGCAGCAGCGTAGACGCCTGCAGGTTGCCGGCGCCGATGTTGAACACCAGCGCAATGAGCGCGCCAAACTGGCCGTCGTCCACCGGCACCTTCAGCAGGCTGCTGACCGATGCCGCACGCGGAACCAGGTCGCCCGCCAGCAGCGCCTCGGCCTGGGCACGGGTGATGCCCCCGGGATACAGCGCGCGCGCCCGCGCCTTGTTGGCCGCGCCTTTGAGCTGCGCGCCGCCGTCCATCAGCGCATGGCCCCAGCCTATGGTCCACACACCGGCGGGGCACAGGTAGGCGTCGATGTTGACCGTGTTGGGGTCACCGTCAGGGATGCCTTCAAAGCTCTTGATCAGGTCAATGGCGGCTTGGGGCACGTCGCGCAGCGGTGCGGGCATGGGGGGCTCCTCTTAGGGCAGGCCTGCAGTCGCGCAGGCAAATCAGTATCGGCCGCGAGGGCGTTGCCGGCCCATCCCCAGATCAAGGTTGCAGGCGCAGCAGTTGCGCATCGGCACCGTC
>CAZUKT010000509.1:0-3605 GCA_964620975.1 uncultured Rubrivivax sp.
TGCAGGTCACGCAGGATCGTGGCTCGAGCCAGGCACAGGGTCACTTGCAGGTCGGAGCTGGGGGGCTTGCTGGAGGCGTCCGGCCTGCAGGCTCTGGCGGGCACGGCGGCGCAAACGGAAGAGCGCATCTTGCGCGAGCGTGCTTACTGGCGCGACACGCTCCCAGCCCTGGGTATCCGGATGGATTGAAGACGCTGGGGCAGTCGCATCAACTGCCCTTGCTTTGGCAAGACGCCGCACCGCGCCGTCGCATCACCCATCTCCCAAAGCGACCATGCCCGCTCGCGATCGGGCGTTACGCCACACTTGCCAATGCTCGACATCCGCACCAGCCCTCCAGGCATGCCCACACCATGAGCGATTTCAGAGCCCTGCTGCTGACCGATGTGGTGGACAGCACCAAGCTGGCACGCCAGCTGGGCGATGTCGCCATCGCCGAGGTGTGGGCGCGCCACGACCGTCTGGCGCGCGACCTGCTGCCGGCGCGCCGTGGCCGCGAGATCGACAAGACCGACGGCATGCTGATGATGTTCGAGACCGCCGCCGAGGCCGTCGACTTCGCGCTGGCCTACCAGCATGCGCTGGCCGGCATGGAGCCGCCGCTGCAGGCCCGTGTGGGCGTGCATGTGGGGCTGGTCACGCTGCGCGAGAACCCGGCGGCCGACGTGGCGCTGGGCGCCAAGCCGATCGAGGTGGAAGGCGCGGCCAAGGCGACTGCGGCGCGGGTGATGTCCACGGCCCTGGGCGGGCAGATTCTGCTGTCGGCCGCCACGCTGCGCGCCCTGGGCGAGGCGCACGACCTGCGCCTGCAAAGCCATGGGCATTGGCGTTTGAAGGGGCTGGACGACCCGATCGAGCTGTTTGAGGTGGCCGACAGCCAGCGCAGCTTTGCGTCCCCACCCGACGCCGACAAGGCTTACCGGGTCACCCGCCAGGGCGACTTGTGGCTGCCCGTGCGCGAGATTCGCCACAGCCTGCCGGCCGAGCGTGATGCGTTCGTCGGCCGGGCCCCGGCGCTGGCGGAACTTTCGCGGCAGGTGCAGGCCGGCGCCCGGCTGGTGTGCGTGCTGGGCCTTGGTGGCACGGGCAAGACACGGCTGGTGACGCGCTTCGGCTGGTCCTGGCTGGGTGATTTCCCCGGTGGCGTGTGGTTCTGCGACCTGGCGGCCGCGCGCGGCGTGGACGGCATCGTCTACGCCGTGGCCCAGGGGCTGGACGTGCCGCTGGGCAGTGGCGACCCGGTCACGCAACTGGGCCACGCGATTGCCGGGCGCGGCCCGTGCCTGGTGATCCTGGACAACTTCGAGCAGGTGTCGCGCCACGCCGCTGCCACGCTGGGGCCGTGGCTGGACCGCGCGCCCAAGGCCAGTTTCGTCGTCACCACGCGCGAGGTGCTGGGCCTGGCCGGGGAGAGGGTGCTGGCCCTGCCGCCATTGCCGATGCCGGAGGGTGAGTCCCTGTTCCGCCAACGCGCGGAAGCCGCTGCGCCCGGCGCCCGCGCCGCCCCCGAAGACCAGGTGGCGATTTCCACGCTGGTGGAGCTCCTGGACGGCCTGCCGCTGGCCATCGAGCTGGCGGCGGCCCGCGTGCGCGTGATGTCGCCGCGTGTGCTGTTGCAGCGCATGAACGAGCGCTTCAAGCTGCTGTCCGCCAAGGGCAACCGCATCGACCGCCAGGCCACCATGCGCGCCACGCTGGACTGGTCCTGGGACCTGCTGCCCCCGGCCGAACGCGCGGCGCTGGCGCAGTTGTCGGTGTTCGAGGGCGGCTTCAACCTGGAAGCGGCCGAGGCCGTGCTCGACTTCACCGGCCTGGCCGACACGCCCTGGGCGCTGGACGCGGTGAGCGCGTTGGTCGACAAATCGCTGGTGCGCGCTCGTGCCAACGACCGCTTCGACCTGCTCGTCACCGTGCAGGTCTACGCCGCCGAGCACTTGCAAACCGAAGGGCGCTACGCCGGCAGCGGCCCGCAGGCGCTGGCCGCGGCGCAGCGGCGGCATGCCGACTGGTTCGCCAGCCTGGGCCCCACGCGCGCCACCGAAGGCAACTGCGCCGACCTGGACAATCTGGTCGCGGCCTGCCGCCGTGCGGTGGAGATGGGTGACGGCGACCTGGCCGCAGGCACGCTGGAAGGTGCCTGGGCGGGCCTGGACTGGCGCGGGCCCTACCAGGTGGGTGTGGACCTGGCTGAGGCCGTGTGTGCGATGCCGCAGCTCACCAACCGCACCACCGTCCCGGTGCGGCTGGTGCTGTCGAGCGCGCTAAGGCAATGCGGACGCAGCGAAGCAGCCCGCCCGCATTGCGAGCATGCATTGGTGGCTGCCCGGGCCGCAGGCGACCCCCGGCTGGTAGCCCGTGCCACCCTGAGCATCGCCGACGTGGTCTACCGGCTGAATCTGGTCAGCGAGGCTCGGGACCTCTATGCCGAGGCAATACAGATGGCCCATGACCTCGGAGAAAGAGCCTGGGAGTGCGGGGGTATGACGGGCTTGGGATCGCTTGAACAGGTCGCAGGCCGCTTCTTGGAATCCAGGGAGCACCTCGAGCAGGGATTGGTGCTGGCGCGCGAAATCGGAAACCTGCGCGCTGTGTCTGGCGCCCTGTGCATGCTGGGCGGCACGCTCAGCGCGCTGGGCCAGATGGACGCGGGCATTGCCTGCCTGAAGCAGGCTTTGGAAATGGGGCGAGAACTGGGTCATCGCAGGCTGCAAAGCGATGCCCTGGGCAACCTGGGCTTCACCCTGTACTTGCACGGCGGGCGCATGGAAGAGGCCGAGGTGGCCTGCTTGGAAGCCTTGCAGATCGTGCGAGAAGTCGGCCAGGCGCAGAAGCAGGGCGTTTCACTTCACAACCTGGCGCTCGTGCGCGAAGCGCTGTGGCGACCCGAGGAGGCGCGAGCAGACTTCGAGGCCGCCATTGCCATCTACCGCTCTGCCCGTTCTCCTCTCAATCTGGGAGAGTGTCTGGGCCACCTCGGTCTGCTGCACGCCCGCCAGGGCCGGCATGCCCAGGCATTGGTCTGTCTGGACGAAGGCGAGGCGCAATTGCGAGCGCTGTCGGACCAGTGGCTGCTGGGCATCCTGCTGTGCGGCCGCGCCGAAGCCCTGCACTGGGCGGGCGACGCAGCGGCCAGCTCTGCAGCCATCGCGAGCGCCGCCGCACTGGCTGTCGAGACCAACGCTGCCGCAGAGTCCGAACTCGGCGCCGCGCTCTCACGAACCCTCGCACTGGTGGGCGCTGGCTGAGAGACCCCAAAACGGCGAGCGAACTGCCCGCCGCGGTCAGCGTTGCGCAGCGGGCTCCGGCTCGCGCAGCAGCAGCCCCCGCGCGGGATCCGCCACGCGCGGCCACAACGGGCGCGACACCTGCCGGAACTGCAGGGCACGCATGTCCATCGCGCCTGAACCCGGCGCCGACACGTAGAGGATCTCGCGCGCGATCGGCGCGAACCCGGCATGGAAGTGCTGGGTGGACTTGACGACGAGCGCGCGCGGCCCCAAGGGGTCGATGCCGACACCCGCAAAGCAGTCGGGGTGAGGATAGGTTTTTCAAGGCTCTGTTCGCGTTAAGTAGTGACAGGCTCACTTGGTGAGCCTGTGGGACGG
>CAZUKT010000510.1:0-3603 GCA_964620975.1 uncultured Rubrivivax sp.
AGCAGTGATGCAGCATTTCGAGCCAAATTTGAGATTTGGCTCGCTGGTCAAGGAGACCAGCAAAGGCGTCGTGGCACACTTTGCCGCACCCGCTTCGGCTGTTCACTTGGCCGGCCAGGGGGCCATTCCGGCCTGGGTGGTGTTGCCCAAGTACCGTGCCGGGCAACGCGCCGAATTGCGCGCCATTGAACGATCCAGCGCCTTCATGCAGCTCGTAGAAAACGCCTTCAACTACGCCGTTTTCGGCGCTCAGGGGTTTTCACTGCTGGGATCGGTAGTCGATCGCAGCCAGTGCTTTTCCTTCGAATACAGCAGCCTGCCCGAAGCCACGGCCTTGTTTGATCGCCTTGCTGCCGGCTCGCCCGTCACCGTGGCATGAGTGCCAGCGGTGTGCCGGCGACCCGGCTGTGCACTGCAGCCTGGCAACCGTGAGCGCCGGCCTTGATCTGGTCGCTGCGGCACTGCGCGACCCCAATATCACCCAAAGCTGGAGCGCGACGCAGTGGACGGTGCTGCTGCAGCAAGCACGATTTTCGGGCCTGCTGGGCCGGGTCGGCGCGCGATACCGCGAGGTCTTGGGTACGCATTTCCCATTGCCCGCCCCGGTGGCTGGGCACCTGCAAGCGGCCGAACGCGTTTGTGCGGCCCAGCACGCCGAAATTCACCGCGAAGTGCGGTACATCGAACGCGCACTCGCCACCCTTGATGCGCCGGTCGTGCTGCTCAAAGGTGCGGCCTATGTAATGACGGGCTTGCCTGCTGCCGCCGGAAGAGTGTTTTCCGACATCGACATCATGGTGCCCAAGCGGGAACTCGCCAGTGCGGAGGCACTGCTGACCCAGCACGGCTGGATGTGCGACCACCACTCGACGTATTACCAGCGCTACTACCGCGAATGGATGCATGAGCTGCCGCCCATGCACCACGTGCAAAGGGGCACCGTGCTTGATGTGCACCACACCATCCTGCCCGAAACAGCGCGACTGCGTCCTGCGCCAGCCCAGTTGTTTGCCCAAGCCGTGCCGTTGGCAGGTAGCCCGCATTTGCATGTCCTGAGCCCCACCGACATGCTGCTGCACAGCATGACCCATCTGTTCATGAACGACGACATGTCCCACGCGCTGCGTGACCTGTCTGACCTTGATCTGCTCCTGCGTCACTTTGCCAGGTCGCCGGACTTCTGGCCCAGTCTGGTCGACCGCGCGGTAACGCTCGATCTGATGCGTCCACTGTTCTATGGGTTGCGCTACACCTCTCGCGTCTGGAACACCAAAATTCCGCCCTCTGTCATGCAGCAGGCGCGGGTTCATGGGCCGCCAGCACCACTGTCCGTGTTGATGGACAACATCTGGATGCGTGTACTGCGGTCACCGCATGCCAGCGCGGCACCGGCGCTGCAGGGCGTCGCGCTTTGGGCTTTGTTTGTCCGTGGTCATTGGCTGCGGATGCCTCCGTTGCTGCTGGCGCGACACCTTGCGGTCAAGGCGCTGGGGTTGGAGCCCGCCCTTCCCGCAGGCACGGACGCCAGGACCGAGCCCAAAGGCGGCTAGTCCGCTGCGTGCTGGCGATGCGCCAGTGCTTCAAGAACGCCACGACAGTCGGCGCTGCCCTGAACGTAGTGCGCAAAAAGCGATAGGCAGTTTGCGTTGAAAGCATGGGCACTCGGGCACGGCCGCATCGATGTTCCTGTGGGCCGGCGGCGCGGGTTTCTTGCCGGGACCAATTTTCAGGATGGGCGACTTGGGTCCAATCCCAGCAGCCTTGTTGCATTCCCCGTCGCCGCCATGGTCTGTTGGCGCAGTTCACCAAGGACGGCCATCTTCTGCGCGTCGGCGCGGTCCACGCTGGCCGTCAACTTGCCAAAAGCGTCAAGACGGCTCGCACGCATCCAGTCGCGCAGGGGTTTGTGTTCGTTCCACCGCATCTGGTTGGCCTGGCTGCCCAGAGTCGCCCGGATGTAGCCAGCCACGTTGCTTGGGAACGGCACCGGTGTGCAGAGCTGGTTCTTGATGTCGTCATCTCCGTAGTGCGCTTCGACATAGGCGCACACGGCGGCGCTGAAGGTGACGAGCGGTGCGCGCAGCAGCTGCGGCATCACCGTGCCCGGCTGGAAGATCAGCCCTGTGGCGCGTGGCTTCACGGCGGACGCGGTGCAGTCGATGTAAAGCGTGTGCGCATGCATCGCCTCGCGGCCCTGTTGCAGCACCAACGCGCCGGGCTCGATGGCCAACACGCGGCCCTTGCGAATGACGTGACGGACCTGCCTGAGCATCTGCACTTCACCCTCGGACAGCGTGGCGTAGTGAAACATTCGCGGCGTCTGCTTGCGGTCAATGCGAAGCATCTGGCCTGCGGCTTCCAGGCGCTCAAAGAGGTCGTCCACCGAAGTGGCCTCGGCAAGCGCTTTCATCTGTTGCACGAGTCCGCCTATCGACTGCGTGAAGAACTCTTCGCCTGGCTGCGTGCACAGGCGGTTGACGACCCACGAATCGCGTGGCACGACCCAGCTGATGGACGCTTGTGGCGCGCCGCACTGCAATAGCCACACGGCAGCATCCATCGCCGTCTTGCCCGCACCCAGGATGCAAAAGTGGTCTGGGCGCGGATGCGGGCTTTGCCAGATCTGGCTGAGCTGCGTGGGTGTGACCAGGCGCACGCCGTCCGCCACGTGGAAGGCCGGCCGTGTGGTGGCAGGCACGTCGGGGCTGAAGTGCCGGGAGTCGACGAGCTTTCTGCGCACGGGGACACGGAATTCAGTGCCGCTGAGGATGGACTGCACGCGGCCCGCGCCGCCGTCCATGCCGACAAAGCTGCTCATGGGCAGGAAACGCACGCGGCCACTGGGCAGCAGTTGCTGGTGCATCACCTTATGAAAATAGCCGCTCACCTCGGCGCCGCTGGCCATTTCATACATGCCTGCGTTGTGGCCCACGGTGTCTTTGCGGCGCGTGCCCAGTTCCAGCGAATTCACGCCGTAGTAGGCAGACGGTTGATGCAGCGCCACAAACGGGTAGGCATCGTTCCAATGCCCGCCAGGCTGTGCATGCTGGTCTACAAGGGTGATGTGCGCACTGCTTTCTTGCAGCAGCGTGTCTGCAAACGCCAGGCCACAGGCGCCAGCACCGATGATGAGGTAGTCGGTTTCGAGTGCGGCCACGGCACCTCCCTGACTGTGTTCAATGCATGGTAGCTTGACAGGCGCAGCACCCAGGGGGCCGTCCGTTTTCACGGGGTGGCTCAGCCCAAAAGTGTGCTTGGAAGCCCAGCCGCCGAGAATGCCACCCTGGGCCCGCCAACCCCGTGGCCCGCCCAGCACCCGCAAGACCAGAACCCATGCCCGACGCCACCAGGCCACCCGATCCACATGCGACGCCGTGCACCCGCCAGACGCAGCTGCGCTACCTGGCCTTTGAACGCAGCGAGTGCGCTGAAGGCGTTGTCACGCTGGAAGCCATGGCGTCAACCCTGGCTGCACAGCACCCGGCTGTGGTGGCCGAGGCACAGCAGGTGCTGGTCTGGGCCTGGTTGCACTTTGCGCACGGCCATGGGCCTGTCGACGAAGGCATGGACTGGGATCACGACCTGCTGACCGCCGTGGAAGAC
>CAZUKT010000511.1:0-3566 GCA_964620975.1 uncultured Rubrivivax sp.
CGCAAGAAGAGGTGTGGATACGCAAGGGCGTGGAAGCCCGCCGCACCCGCAGCGTGGGCCGGGTGCAGCGCCTGGTAAAGCTGCGTGAACAGCGTGCTGCACGCCGCGACACGCTGGGCCAGGTGCGGCTTGAACTGGACGCCGGCCTGCCCACCGGCAAGATCGTGGCCGAGCTGAAGGACGTGTCCATGCGCTTTGACGCGCGCACGCTGATCAGCGGTTTCACGGCCACCATCTTGCGCGGCGACAAGGTCGGCCATCATCGGCCCCAACGGCAGCGGCAAGACCACGCTGCTCAAGCTGATCCTGGGTGAACTGCAGCCCACGTCGGGCCACGTGCGCCAGGGCACACGGCTGCAGGTGGCCTACTTTGACCAGATGCGTGCCGGGCTCGACCTGGACGCCACGCTGGCCGACAGCATCAGCCCCGGCAGCGAGTGGATAGAGACCGGCACATCACGCAAACACGTCATGAGCTACCTCACCGACTTTCTGTTTTCGCCCGAGCGCGCCAATTCGCCGGTGCGCACCTTGTCCCGCGGTGAACGCAACCGTGTTTTGCTGGCGCGCCTGCTCGCGCTGCCGGCCAATGTGCTGGTGCTGGACGAACCCACCAACGACCTGGACATCGACACGCTGGAACTGCTGGAAGAGCTGCTGCAGGCCTACGCCGGCACGGTGTTCCTGGTCAGCCACGACAGGCGCTTTCTGGACAACGTGGTCACCAGCACCATCGCCTGGGAAGGCGACCCCGCGTTTGGTGGCCGCCCCGGCCTGTGGCGCGAATACGAAGGCGGCTACGAAGACTGGAAGGTGCAGCGTGCACGCTCGGCGGCCATCGCGGCCGCAGCCGCCAAACCTGTGGCACCGCCCGCGCCCGTGGCAGCGGCCAAGCCGGCTGCCACCCGCACCAAGCTCAGCTACAAGGACCAGCGCGAACTGGACGCGCTGCCGGCGCGCATCGAGTCGCTGGAGCAGGAACAAAAACGCATTCATGAGCGCCTGGCCAGCAATGCCCTGTACACCCAGGAGCCGCAGCTTGTGCCGCAACTGCAATCGCGCAGCGAGGCCATTGAAACCGAGCTGATGGCCGCCCTGGAGCGCTGGGAAACATTGGGCGGTGGTTGACCGGCGGGCCGGCCGCCTGCCGGCCGGAATGGAGGGTCAGCGGTCGCCGGTGGCCGCAGGGTGCGTGCGGCTGATCATCAGTGCGGCCTGCAGGTACAGGCCGTTGAGCATGCGCTGAGCGCGTTCGCGGTCAAAACCCGGCCACTGCGCCATGGTGCGCAGCGACGTGGTGTCGCGCCGCAGCCGCGTGGTGGCGTCGAGCAGCGAGCCGGTCAATTCAAGGCCGTCCAGGTTGGCGCCCGGGGCAATGCGGTAAGCCACGGGGCCCGCCAGTTCAGGCAGCAGTGCGTCACGCGAGCCACGCAGTGCCAGTTCCCACAGCAGCGGCCCCAGCGGCAGCATCTCGGCCGCGGGGCCCTGCGCGTCGGTGCGTGCCGGTTCCACATGCAGCACACGCAGGTCGGGCAGGCTCAGCGCCAGCAGTTGCGCCAGGTTCAGTGGTGCGTGCACCTGGCGCTGTATGGGGAACAGCGTCACCGGGATGACGCGGTGTTCATGCTCCACGTGCAGCAGCAGTGCGCGGCTGTGGCGCACTGCGGCGGCCAGCACTTCCAGCATCTCCAGGCCTTCGCCAGGGCGGGCGTCGGCGTCAAAGCGCATCAGGTCTTGCAGCAGTGAAGGGTTGAGCGAACTCAGCCGTGTGCTGCCCGCACCCGAGACGGTGTCGGCCACCACCGGGCCGCCCTCATGCCGGCGGCGGAATTCGCTGACGCGCTGCAACCCCGCCGAAGCGTCGGTACTGGCCCCGTCAGCGGGGCGGGTGGGTTCAAACATGTCCAGAGGGTTCAAGTGCAGTCTTGAAAAGCGGGCTGCACCGATTGGAAACGCCCCTGTGTTGTCCACAGACCCGCTGGCCTGTTTCAATCGTGAGTGGATGTACGAAGGCGTTTGATGCGCTGCCAGAAGCGAGCGTCTTGCGCCGTGGCAAAGTTGATGCGCATCAGCGACGTGGGCCGGGGTGTGGCGTGAAACAAGGTGCCCGGCGCAGTGAGCCAGCCTTCGTCCAGCAGCCGCTGCGCCAGGGGCTCGGTGTCCAGGCCCACGTCCACCCAGCCAAACAGGCCCGCCGGTGGCGTCACAAAGTGGCAACCCGCTTCGCGCACCAGCCGCGTGGTGCGTTGGCGGGCGGCGTCCAGCTGGGTCATCACGCGGTCGGCATGGCGGCGCAGCGTGCCTTGCTGCAGGCACATGGCCACCGCCTGCTCCAGCGGCGCAGGGGTGGTGAGCGTGGTGAGCAGCTTGGTGTCGATCAGCCGCTCGGCCAGCGCCGGTGCCGCAGCCACGTAGCCCACCCGCCACTGGGGCGTCAGGATCTTGGAAAAGCCCGACACATACACGGTGCGCTGCAGGCCGTCGAGCTGCGCCAGCCGCGTGGCGTGTGGCGGCGCCAGCCAGCTGTAGGTGTCGTCTTCAACGATGGTCAGGTCGTGGGCCTCGGCCAGCCGCAGCACCTGGTGCGCGGTGGCCGGGGTGAGTGAATTGCCGGTGGGGTTGTGCAGCACCGACACGGTCACGTACAGGCGCGGCCGGTGTTCGCGCAGCAGCGCGGCCATCACGGCCAGGTCGGGCCCGTCGGCGCCGCGTGGCACGGGCAGCAAGCGCATGCCCAGCCGCGTCAGGCGTGCGTATTCCACCGCCCAGCCGGGCTCGTCCACCAGCACCGCGTCACCGGGCTGCAGCAGCGTGCGGCAGACCAGGTCCAGCGCGTGGGTGGCGCCCACGGTGGTGACGATCTGCCCCGGCGTGGCGGCCACGCCCAGGCCGGCCAGGCGCTGCGCCAGGGCCTGGCGCAGCAGCGGGTCGCCGGCGGGTTCACCGTAGCTCAGCCAGGCGCTGGGGGTGTTGCACACGCGGCGCAGCGCACGCTGCAGCACGGCGGCGTCGAGCCAGTTTTCGGGCAGCGTGCCCATGCCAGGCGCGGGCAGGCCACCCTGGGCCTGGAACATGCCGCGGATCAGCGCCGTGGCGTCCACCGGCACCGGCTTGGGCTGGGGCGCTGGCACCGGGGCGTGGCGGCGGGCGTGCGCCGCGCCGGTGGCCACGTCGCGCACAAAAAAACCGCGCTGGGGCCGCGCCTGCACCAGGCCACGTGCCTGCAGCAGGTCGTAGGCCGCCACCACCGTGCTGGGGCTCAGGCCCTGGTGGCGTGCACATTCGCGCACCGAGGGCAGCCGCGCGCCGGGCGCCAGCAGGCGCTGCGTGATGCGCTCGGCCACGCGGCCCGCCAGTTGTTCGGCCAGCGTGGCGCCCGCAGCGTGGCTGAGCAAGCCGCCCGCAGGCAGCGGCGTGGTGGCGCTGGCCGCATGTGTGGGGGCTGCGCTGTGTGCAGCGTGTACGGCCTGTCGTTCTGCCTGCCGTGCCGGCCTGGGCTGTGTGGTTGCCATCGTCAATACAGATGTTGATTCTGTGGTGCAAAGTGTATTGCACCTGTGCTGGTG
>CAZUKT010000512.1:0-3554 GCA_964620975.1 uncultured Rubrivivax sp.
GCGTGGTGCTGCCCAAGGAATTGCTGGCGCGCCTGAAGCTGGAAAAAGGCGACACACTGTTTGTGACCGACGCGCCGGGCGGGGTGCACCTGACGCCGTATGACGAGACCTTTGAGTCGCAGATGGACGCGGCGCGCGCTGTGATGAAACGCCGCCGCCAGGTCCTGCACGAACTGGCGAAGTAGCGCCATGAGTGCCTGGGTGTGGTTGAACGCTGCGGTGCTTCGCGCCGTGCACGATGAGCAGTTGCTGGAGCACGGCGGTGCCGCAGGCGTGCGTGACGACGGCTTGTTCGAATCCGCATTGGCGCGGCCGAAGCACCTGGCGCACTACGGTGCGCCTGACGTTGCTGACTTGGCGGCTGCCTATGGCTACGGCCTGGCGCGCAACCACCCATTCATCGACGGCAACAAGCGCACGGCTTTTGTGGCGTTGGAACTGTTTCTAGACCTCAATGGCGCGTCGCTGCACGCTGAGGACGCAGATTGCGTGCTGACCATGCTTTCAGTGGCCGCCGGCAGCTTGGGCGAAGCGGCCTTTGCCGACTGGCTGCGCGCCCACTTGCGGCGCCGCTAAACTTCCGCCCCATGAGACTGACCCCGCAAGAGCAAAGCGCCATAGCCAGCGCGGCCCACGCCACGTTGTTGGCGGGGACGCGGGTTTCGTTGTTCGGGTCGCGTGTGGACGACCACGCGCGCGGCGGCGATATCGACTTGCTGCTGGAGACGCCGCTGACTTTGCCTGCCGCCGAGTTGGTGGCCCGGCGCCAGGCCTTTGTGGCCCGGCTGTACCGGCTGATCGGTGAACGGCGCATTGACGTGGTGGTGGCTGGCCCGGCCAGCAGTGCCGACCCAGCCGTGGTGGCTTCTGCGCGCAGGTACGCGGTGCCGCTGGTGCAGACGTGAACCCGACGCGTGCCGACCGCCCAGACCGGCTTGCCACAGCGCGCTGGGAAGCGGACCGCCACGCGGCCGTGCTCGCGCAAGCGCTGGCTTCCTGGCGGCTGCTGCCCGCTGTGCCCGGGTTGCAGGCCATCGAGTCCGACCCACCGCTGCGCCAGCTCACCGATCAGATCTTGTTTCGCTTCATGAAGCTGCAGGACACGCTGGGTGAGCGGCTGATACCGGCCACCCTGGGCTGGTTGGCAGAGCCCTTTGAAGACTGGCCAATGCGAGACCGGCTCGACAGGCTGGAAAAGCTTGGCTACCTGGACCTGGAACGCTGGCTGAACTGGCGCGAGTTGCGCAACCGCCTGGCCCACGAGTATCCCGACGCACCGGACTTGCGATACGCCCAATTGCTGGCCGCCATCGCGGGTGCCGACGCAATGCATGCGGCCTACATCGCTTGGGCGGCCAGGTTGCCGCCCCTGCATTGAAAGGGCCCTGGCCCCGGGTTGTCAGCCAGCCTTGGCCAGGCTGGCCACAAATTCCGCATACGCCACGCGCAGCCCCGCTTCCAGCGGTGTGCTGGCCTTCCACCCGGCTGCGTTGAGCAGCCCCACGTCCATCAGCTTGCGTGGTGTGCCGTCGGGCTTGGTGGTGTCGTAAACGACTTGGCCGCTGTAGCCCACCACTTGCGCCACCAGCGCCGCCAGTTCGGCAATGGTCACGTCCTGGCCCACGCCGATGTTCACCAGCGGCGGCTCAAAGCGGCCGGTGACGCTTTCGTCGCTGCCCAGCAGCGGTGTGTAGCGTGCGTCGGGCAGGTTCATCAAGAAGACGCAGGCGTCGGCCATGTCGTCGCTGTACAAGAATTCACGGCGCGGAGGGCCCGTGCCCCACACGGTGACGGTGGCGTCCCCCTGCATCTTGGCCTGGCGACACTTGCGCAGCAGGCCGGGCATGACGTGGCTGTGTGTGGGGTGGTAGTTGTCGCCCGGGCCGTACAGGTTGGTGGGCATGGCCGCCAGGTAGCGGGTGCCGTACTGCCGGTTGTAGGACCAGCACATTTCTATGCCCGCAATCTTGGCCAGCGCATAGGGGCGGTTGGTGGGCTCCAGCGGGCCGGTGAGCAGGTCTTGCTCGCGCATGGGCTGCGGCGCCAGCTTGGGGTAGATGCAGCTGCTGCCCAAAAAAAGCAGGCGCTGCACGCCCACGCTGTGTGCGGCGTGGATCACGTTGCACTGAATGGCCAGGTTGTCGCGTATGAACTCGGCCGGAAAGCTGTTGTTGGCCACGATGCCACCCACTTTGGCGGCGGCCAGGAACACGCAGTCGGGGCGCTCGGCGTCAAAGAAAGCCTGTGTGGCGTGCGCGTCGGTCAGGTCCAGTTGTGCATGGGTGCGGGTGATGAGCTGCGTGTGCCCGGCGGCCTGCAAGCGCCGCACGATGGCACTGCCCACCAGGCCACGGTGGCCGGCGATGTAGATGCGGGAATCGGGTGTCATAGGTGAAGGTGTGGCAGGCTCAGGGCCGTGTGGGGTCGTTGAGCTGGGTCAGCAAGCTACTAGCGGCCGCGCCAAGCGCGGGCAAGTCATGCATCGCAATGCTCCAGACGCGGCTGTTGGTGACCACAGCGTATCCGTGCACCAGCACATTTCTGAAGCCGATCACTGCCCGATAGTTCGGAAGCGCTTCGGCAAGTCGGGGCGCCGCTTTGTGCAATTGCGCCATGGCCTCGCCGACGATCATGAGTTGCCGTTCCACGGCTGACCGCACAAGGGCATTGCCTTCAAAGTGCTCTGACCCCATGTCGTTCAAGAAGCCTGCGGTCAGCGCCGCCGCCTGTTGAATGTCCCAAAGCAGCGCTCGCGGGTCATGCGACATAGACGGCTTGCCGATCGCGCTCTATCGAGGCCAGCACGTAGGGGTTGCGCACGGCACCGGTCTCTACCAGATCAACCGGCCGGCCAAACAGCAATTCGAGTGCATCTTTGAGCCCGAAAAACGCATCGAGTGGGCTGAAAGGTGGGTGTTCACCCAGATCGACCAAGAAGTCGAGGTCGCTGCACGAAACGTCAAAGTCGTCGCGGGTGGCGGAGCCGAAGAGATCAAGCTGCTTCACGCCACGTCGGCGACACAAAGCAGCCACTTCGGACAGTTGGGATTCGACGATGGCGTGCATGCCGTGATTTTAGGTTGGCAGTACTGCCTTTACTCGTGGTGGTCGTAGGCCTGAAACCCAGCCAGCTTGACCAGGCTGTCACGCTTGGCGCTGGTGTAGTCGGCCTCCACCATTTCGGTCACCAAGTCGGCAAAGCTGGTGGCGGGCACCCAGCCAAGCTTGGTCTTGGCCTTGCTCGGGTCGCCAAGAAGGGTTTCGACTTCGGTGGGGCGGAAGTAACGTGGGTCCACGCGTGCGATCACGTCGCCGGGCTTGCATTTGGCGCGCAAGTCGCCCTGCGTCTTGGCCACGGCGGTGACCACACCCACTTCATCGACGCCCTGGCCTTTAAATTCCACCGTCACGCCCAGCACGGCGGCTGAGTGGCGCACAAAGTCGCGCACGCTGTGCTGCACGCCGGTGGCAATGACAAAGTCTTCAGGCTGTTCTTGCTGCAGCATCATCCACTGCATCAGCACGTAGTCGCGTGCGTGGACCCAGTCGCGCAG
>CAZUKT010000513.1:0-1393 GCA_964620975.1 uncultured Rubrivivax sp.
CGCCGCAGCCATAGTGCAGGGTGTGGCTCAGCACGTGGATCTTGGCGTCGCGCCATTCGACCAGTTGGCCGTCCATCCAGATCTTGCCGTCACGGTCGGACATCGACATGGGGGTTCCTCAGCAGGCTGTGTTTTGAAGCGCTGCATTTTAGGCGCGCCTGCCCGAAGCAGTGCCCCAACCAGGGGCCGCACACCCGCTGGCGGCCTGCTTTCAGGCCTGCGGTGGCGGCGGCGTGCTGCCACGCTGCAGTTGC
The DNA here is from genome assembly GCA_964620975.1 of uncultured Rubrivivax sp. GTDB lineage: Bacteria > Pseudomonadota > Gammaproteobacteria > Burkholderiales > Burkholderiaceae_C > Rubrivivax. The sequence continues at coordinate 255 of CAZUKT010000513.1, forward strand.
CAGCGCACAACCCCGCCGTGCTCAAAGTCCACGCACACCGCGTCGCCACCGGTGTCTTGCCAGACAAATGACTCGCTGCTGGCACCGGCCTCACCATGCCGACGCCCCAGGCTGCCGGTAAGCGCGATGACCTTGGGCAGCCGCAGGCCCGCTTGCAGCCGGGCGTTGAACATCACCGCATTGGCCACGCTGCCCAGCGGCTGCCCGGCTGCATTGCGCATGACACGCAGTGCACGGCTGAACTGCATCAGCAACCAGAACACCAGCACCGTGAGCGCCAGCACCACGCCCGGCCACCCGTAGCCCGCGTAGCCGGCGGCAATGGCCGCCACGGCCAGCACCCAGCCCAGCGCGGACCTCATGAACACGGGCCCGCCGCCGCAGGCGTGGGCGCTGCGGCAGGCCGGTGGGGCACAACGGGTTTGGCGGGCATGGAAGGCGGGGCGGGCGGGCAAAGCAGCCGGGTAGACAGGGCTGCAATTGTGGCGCAGCGCCCGCTACCCCCCGGGGTGCCGCTGGCGCGGTCAGCCGGCGATGTCGGCCCGCACCGCAGCCGGCAAACGCCGCAGCACAAAGCGTATGGCCAGCGGCACCAGCACCACGTCGTCCAGCAAGCCCAGCACGGGCACCACGTCGGGAATCAGGTCCACCGGCGACACCACGTAGATCACCATCAGCGCCACGGCCGCCTTGAGCCAGCCGGGCGAAGCCGGGTGCCGCAGCGCGCGCCAAAGTTGCAGGGCGTCACCCCGAACCACCGCCCACAACACCGAAAGTCGTTTCCACATGACCGGCCTTTCAAAGGCGCACCAGCGCCGTCCCTGAATGTGGGGTCAGCGGGGGCGATGACAAGGGATCAGATCCAGGCGGCCACGGGCCTGGTGCAGCCCGTTGGCTGCAAGCCCTGCGGCTCTACAGCCCGCGCACCGCTTCGATGGCTTCTTCAATGCGCTCGACGGCATGCACGGTGAGGCCTTCAATGGGGCGCTTGGGCGCGTTGGCCTTGGGCACCACGGCCACGCTGAAGCCCAGCTTGGCGGCCTCTTTGAGCCTTTCTTGCCCACGCGGTGCGGGCCGCACCTCGCTGGCCAGACCCACCTCGCCAAAGGCCACAAAACCACGTGGCAAGGCCTTGCCGC
>CAZUKT010000513.1:1403-3549 GCA_964620975.1 uncultured Rubrivivax sp.
CGGCCTCCGGCTCGCCAATGCGCACGCCGCCCACGGCGTTGACAAACACGTCCTGGTCCATGCAGCTGACGCCCGCGTGGCGGTGCAGCACGGCCAGCAGCATGGCCAGGCGGTCGCGGTCCAGGCCCACGCTCAGGCGGCGCGGGCTGGGGCCGCCGCTGTCCACCAGGGCCTGGATCTCCACCAGCATGGGGCGCGTGCCTTCCAGCGTGACGAGCACGCAGGTGCCGGGCACCGGCGCGCCGTGCGTGGACAGGAAGATGGCGCTGGGGTTGCTGACGCCCTTCAGGCCCTTTTCAGTCATGGCAAACACGCCGATTTCATTGACCGCGCCAAAGCGGTTCTTGATGGCGCGCACGAGGCGAAAACTGCTGTGCGTGTCGCCTTCAAAGTAGAGCACGGTGTCCACGATGTGCTCCAGCACACGGGGCCCGGCCAGCGCCCCTTCTTTGGTGACGTGGCCCACCAGCACCATGGTGCAGCCGCGTGTCTTGGCCACCCGCGTGAGCTGCGCCGCGCATTCGCGCACCTGCGCCACCGAGCCCGGCGCCGAGGTGAGCTGCTCGGAGTAAACCGTCTGGATGGAATCGATGACACAAAACGCCGGCGCCTCGCTGTCGATGGCGGCGACGATCTTCTCCAGGTTGATCTCGGCCAGCACCCGCACCCGTGTGCCCGCCAGCCCCAGGCGGCGCGAACGCAGCGCAATCTGCGCGCCGCTTTCTTCACCGGTGACGTAAAGCACCGGCATCTGCGTGGACAGTGCGTCCACCGCCTGCAGCAGCAGCGTGCTCTTGCCGATGCCGGGGTCGCCACCGATCAGCACCACGGCGCCTTCAACGATGCCGCCACCCAGCACGCGGTCGAGCTCTTCCTGCCCGGTGGGCGTGCGTGCCACCTCGGCGGCGTCAATCTCGCTGAGCGTGGCCACCGGCAGGCTTTTGGCCAGGGCCTGGAAGCGGTTGTTCTTGCTGCCCGTGGCGGCGGGCTCGGCCACGGTTTCGTCCAGCGTGTTCCAGGCCCTGCAGTGCGGGCACTGGCCCAACCACTTTGCGTTGGTGCCGCCACATTCGCGGCAGGTGTAGATGGTCTTGGCCATGGACGGCATTGTGGTGCGCCCTGGGCCAGGCCAGGCGTTGGTCAGGCGGCCGTGAAGTTGCCGTGAAAGCCCAGTGGCAGCACATAGGGCAACACCGCCTGCGCGATGGGCCCGTCTTCAATGTGCGCGGCGTCCAGCACATTCAGCACCGTGGCCTGGCGGCGGGCGTCAAAGCTGGTGCCCAGCAGCCAGGCGTCCAGTTCACCCGTCTTGCCGGGCTTGGGCACCACCACGTGCTCTTCGGCCACGGCGTGCGGGCCGTAGTCAAAACGGCGCAAACGGCCGGTTTGGGTGTCCAGCGCCTGCACGCCGTGCAGCAGCGCGTGGCGGGGGCGGCCGGCGGGCTGCAGCCAGGCAGCACCCGTGAAAAGCCAGCGCGCCGGCAGCCCGATGCGCCGGGGGTCGATGCGCGGGAATTCCACCTCGCCCGGCAGTGCCTGCACACGGGCCGTGCCGCGCACCATGTCCAGTGTGGCCAACTGCAACTGCGACGCGCCGGCCTGTTCGGCCTGCTGCGGGCGGCCGGCCATCAGCGCCACGGCGCCCTGGTCCAGGAACCACGCGTCGGGCGCGGCGATGTAGCTCAGCACCACGCTGCCATCGCGCGCTTCGTGGGCGTTGCCGACATGGAAGACCATCTGCGCCGGCAGTTCAAACACCCGGCGCCGCGTGATGTCGGCCTTGTCCATCACCAGCACACGCAGGGGCTCGCCGGCTTGCATGGCAAAGCGGCGCGGCCCGCCGTCGGCCACGGGCTTGGAGAAGTCCAGCCGCACGGGCGGCAGCGGCACCACGATGTAGCGCTCGGTCACCGCCATGTCGTGCACCATGCCGCCGGCATAGGGCGAGTCGCCCACCTGCACGTTCACAAGCCGGCCTTGTGGGTCGATGTGCCACACCACGATGGCCTTGCCGGCGGTGCCGATGTTCCACAGGTGGCCGCTGGCATCCACCTTGGGGTGGGCCGAAAACGGCACCTGCGCCAGATCGGGGCGCCAGGTGACAGGCCCCACCGTGCGCAGATCGGCCGGGTCCAGGGCGTGGGCC
>CAZUKT010000514.1:0-3531 GCA_964620975.1 uncultured Rubrivivax sp.
ACGGGCTACCCGGCCATCAGCATCTGGCACGACTTCAAGTACCACCCCAAGCAGGTCGTCACCGGCACGCAGGACTGGGTCTATGAACACCTGGGCGCACTCTTCTGGACGGTGGAAATCTGGTCGCCCAACAAGGAAGCCGGCATCACCGACTACAAATGGATCGACTGGTACCGCGAGCACCCGGTGGAAGACGACCTCAAGCTGCTGAAGTGGAGCGACGAGCAGTGTGGTGGCAAGGCGCATGTGGACTGGTACCCCTTCCGCCACCCGCAGCTGGGCATGGTCGAACTGGGTGGCTGGGACAAGATGAACTACTGGCGCAACCCGCCGCCACACTTGCGTGAACGCGAAGCCGCACGCTTCCCGGCCTGGCTGATGCAACTGGGCCTGTCACTGCCCAGGCTGGAGGTGCTGCGCACCGAAGTGCGCGCGTTGGGCAACGACACCTGGCGCGTGCGCTTTGCGGTGGCCAACAGCGGCTACCTGCCGGCCTACGTGAGCAAGCGTGCGCTGGAGCGCAAGACCGCGCGCGGCACGGTCTTCAACATCCACCTGCCACCCGGCGTGACCCTGGTCAGCGGCAAAGAGCGCGTGCAAGGCGCGCACCTGGAAGGCCATGCGCCCAAGGGCAGCCTGCAGGCGTTTTTGCCCGACCGCAATGTCACCGGCGACCGCGCGGTGGTCGAATGGGTGGTGCATGGCGCGCGTGGCACGCCCGTTGCCCTGACGGCCACCGCCGACCGCGCCGGCACGGTGCGCACCGAGGTGACGCTCGACTGATGGACTCCGCAGCCGATGGGCCGGCAACTCTGGCCGGTTCCGACTTTTCATCGCTGTTCGAGTTCTTGCCCGTGGGTGCGTACCGCAGCACGCCCGACGGTCGGCAACTGCGAGCCAACCCAGCGCTGGTACGAATCAACGGCTTTGAAAACGAGGCCGACCAACTGGCGCATGTGCACGACATCGCCAACCATTGGTACGTGCAAGCCGGCAGGCGCGAAGAGTTCAAGACCATCCTTGAACGCGACGGCCGGCTCATGGGCTTTGAGTCCGAGATCTACCGCTACCGCACGCGCGAACGTGTCTGGGTGCGTGAAAACGCCCACGTCGTGCGTGCGCCCGACGGCAGCGTGCTGTTTTACGAAGGCACGGTCGAAGAGGTCACGGACCAGGTGCTGGACCGCGAAGCCTTGCGCCGCAGCCAGCTGCAACTGCGGCAGATCGTGGACCTGGTACCGGGTGTGATCTACCGCGTTGTCACCGACGCCGACAAGCGCACGCGTGTGGGCTTCATCAGCCCCAACGTGGCGCAGATGTTTGGCGTGTCACCCGAAGCGGTGGCCCAGGACCCCGTGGCGCTGCGCCACCTGCGCCACCCCGACGACCGCGAGCGTGTCGACGAAGAAATCCACGCCGCCAGTGCCCAGCGGCGGGCGCTGGATACTGAGTTCCGCATCGTGCGGCCCGACGGGCGCGAACGCTGGATCCACCAGACCAACTGCGTGGCGCCATCTGAAGACGGTTGCGAGGTGCGGGTGGGCCTGATGTTGGACATCACCGCACGCAAGCAGGCTGAGGCCGACTTGCTGGAAAACAGCGCGCTCTGGAAACGTGCACTGGAAAGCACCGGCGACGGCGTGTGGGACTGGAACCTGCAAACCGGCGTGGAGACCTTGTCTGCCGGTTGCCTGGCCCTGTATGGCTACGGCCCCGACGACCTGCAGCCGCAGCCCGACGCGCTGGACGGCATCACCCACCCTGACGACCTTGCCGCCATGGCGCAAGCCCGTGCCGCGCACTTTGCGGGCCGGGTGCCCGCCTACGTGAATGAACACCGCGTGCGCTGCAAGAACGGGCACTACAAGTGGGTGCTGTCGCGGGGCGTCGTCATCAGCCGCAGTGCCAACGGCACACCGCTGCGCATGATTGGCACGCACACCGACATCGACGAACGCAAGCAGGCCGACGCATTGCGCTTTGAGCGCGACCACGCGGCCGCGGCCGACCTGGCCAAGTCGCAGTTTCTGTCACGCGTGAGTCACGAATTGCGCACGCCCCTGAACGCCATACTTGGCTTTACACAGTTGCTGGAACTGGAGCCCACGCTCACCACACAGCAACGTGGCTGGGTGGTGCAGGTGCTGAGCAGCGGCCGCCACCTGCTGGCGCTGATGGACGACATCCTGGATTTGTCCAGCGTGCAGACCGGGCAGTTTCCGCTGCACCCGGTGGCCATGGATCTGCACGCCACCGTGCAGGACGCATTGGCGATGCTGGGCAAGGCCGCGCAAGAAGCCGGCGTGGACGTGCGCAACCGCGTGCCCCCAGGTGCTGCCCTGCGGGTGCGGGCCGACGCCCGGCGGCTGCAGCAGATCGTGAGCAACCTGCTGTCCAACGCCATCAAATACAACCAGCGCGGCGGCTGGGCCGAGGTGAGCGCAGTGCGCGAAGGCAGCACCGTGGCGCTGAGCGTGGCCGACAGCGGGCAAGGCCTGAGCGACACGCAAGTGGCACGGCTCTTCAAGCCCTTTGAGCGCGCTGGCGCACACCGGGGCCCGGTGGCCGGCACCGGCCTGGGCCTGGCCCTGACACGCGAATTTGCGCAGGCCATGGGTGGCAGCGTGGGTGTCAGCAGCCAGCCTGGCTTGGGCTCTACCTTTGTGGTGCGGTTGCCGGCGGCTTGAAGGCGACCCTGCTGCCTCGCCCACGACGTGGGAGTGGGAGCAATTCAGCTGAGCTGCTCGAACTTGAACACCGCCACACTGGCACGCAGGTTGGGCCAGCGGCGCACGGCGCGGCCGGCCTGCAGGCCAAAGCTGTCGGTCACCTGCAGGCCGCACTTGCCGGCCAGCACTTCAAAGTCGGCGTAGGTGCCCACGCGGATGTTGGGCGTGTCGTACCACTGGTACGGCAGCGCACGTGTCACCGGCATGCGGCCGGTCATCACGTAAAGCCGGTTGGCCCAGTGCGCAAAGTTGGGGAAGCTGACGATGCCGATGCGGCCCACCCGCGCTGTTTCGCGCAGCATGCGTTCGGTGTTGCGCAGGTGTTGCAGGGTGTCGATCTGCAGCACCACGTCAAAGCTGCGGTCGTCAAAGAGGGCCAGCCCATCTTCAAGGTTGAGCTGTATCACGTTGATGCCGCGTTGCGCGCAGGCGTGCACGTTGGCGTCGTCAATCTCGATGCCGTAGCCGCTGCAACCCTTGTGTTTTTGCAGCCAGGCCAGCAGCTCACCGTTGCCGCAGCCCAGGTCCAGCACGCGGCTGCCGGCGGGCACCAGGTCGGCGATCAGTTCCAGGTCCTTGCGTTCGCTCATGGCGCCGCCTCACCGGCCACGCGGTCAAAGTAGGCGCGCATCACGGCGTGGTAACGCGGGTCGTCCAGCAAGAACGCGTCGTGCCCGTGTGGGGCGGCAATCTCGGCATAGCTGGCGTGAATGTGGTTGTCCACCAGCGCCTTGACGATCTCACGCGAGCGCCCCGGTGAAAAGCGCCAGTCGGTGGTGAAGCTCAACAGCAAAAAACGTTT
>CAZUKT010000515.1:0-3526 GCA_964620975.1 uncultured Rubrivivax sp.
GAATGGGTGGAGCCACCGGCGGCCATGCTGGCGCCACTTCTGGTGGTGGCCTTGCAGCACGGAGGCGCATTTCGAGCCGTGCTGCTGGCGCCGTCAGCCGTGGCCGGCACCTGGCGGCTGGAGACCGAACAGGTGCGCTTGCAGCAGGACTTCAGCACCCGGCCCAGCCAGGTGCGGCTGAGCCTGCGCGCCGTGCTGCTGGACGCCAGCCAGCGCCAGGTCATTGCCTGGCGCGAATTCGACACCCGGGTGGCTGCTGCCAGCGACGACCCGGCGGCTGGCGTGGTGGCTGCCGGCCAGGCCACACAGCGCCTGCTGGCGGCAGTGGCCGATTTCTGTGCCGGCCATGTGCGGCGCGGTGTGCCCGTGCTGCCCTGATCAAGCCGCAGGCCAACGCGCCACACCGCAGGCAATGCCTGGCGGGCACGGCTTCAAAGCCAGTACTCCCACAGCCGGGCAAATGCTTCCTTCATGCGCTGCAGCCAGGGCCGCTCGCGCCACACGGGCAGCAGCACGGGGTCCGAGGCCAACCTGTCGGTGTCAAACATGCGCTGCACCTGGTCGCCAAATTCGGTGCCCAGCACCACCGCGTTGACTTCCTGGTTGTGCACAAAACTGCGCCAGTCGAGGTTGGTGGAGCCCACGGTGGACCAGACGCCGTCGATGAGCGCGGTCTTGGAATGCAGCACCACGCCCCGGCGTTCGTGGATCTTGACGCCCGCCTGCAACAAGGCTTCGTAGTTGTCGCGCCCGGCGTGGAAGATGAGCCATGAGTCGGTCTGGCTGGGCAGGATGAGTTGCACGTCCACGCCCCGTGCGGCCGCGTCTTGCAGCGCGGCCAGCAGTTGCGGGTCGGGCGCAAAGTAGGCGTTCGTGATGTAGACGCTGGTCTCTGCGCTGCCGATGGCCGACAGCAGCGTGCTGTAGATCGGGCTGGCGTCGCTGCCGACCGGCGTGCTTCCAATGGCGCGCACCACGAGCCGGCCCATGGCCCGGGGCGGTGGAAAGTAGTTTCTGGGCACAGGCGGTGCGCCCGTCTGCTGCAACCAACTGGCCATGAAGAGCCTCTGCAGATCGGCCACCACCGGGCCCTGCAACTGCAGGTCGGTGTCGCGCCAGCGTGGCTTCGGGGCTGCCGCCCCTGGCAGTTGTGGCAGTTGTGGCAGCTGCGGCGGAGCCGCGCCACGGCGCAAGTGCGAGCCGCCCGAGTAGACGCTGCTGATGTTGATGCCCCCCAGGAAGGCCGTGTCGCCGTCCACGATCAAGATCTTGCGATGGTCGCGCTGGTTGGGCGACCAGTCCTTGCCCGCCTGCCACGCGCTCAGCGGGTTGAAGGGGTTGTATTCCAGCACCTGCACACCGCCGTCGCGCAGGCGCTGAAAAAATTCGTCTGGCGTGAACAGGGTGCCCACGCTGTCGTGGATCAGGTTGACCTGCACGCCTTGCCGCTGCTTGGCCAGCAGCGCCTGTGCAAAGCGCTGGCCCACCTCGTCATCGTCGAGGATGTAGGTTTCCATGTTGATGTGGTCACGCGCCCCGGCAATGGCCTTCAACATGGCCGCGTAGGTGTCGGGGCCGTCCTGCAGCAAGAGCACGGCGTTGCCGGTGGTCAAGGGGCCGTCGGCCACGGCCTCTTCCACCGCCAGGTGGCGGTCAAAGATGTCGGTGTCTTGCCGGCGGCTGCGCAGGCCGTCCAGTAGCTGCTTGCTCTGCGCCGCGCTCAGCGGGCCGCGCACACCTTGTACCCGCACTGCGGGCAAGGTTGCCGCGGCCGATGCCGCAGGCGGTGCCGGCAGCGTCTGGCAACCCGCCAGGCCCAAGAACAAGGACGCCGTTACCACCGCTGCCAACAGTTGGGGCGCAAAGCGCCCCAACTGCGGCGCGCAGCGTGCCGGGCCATGGCCAGGGTGCATGGCAGGCCGGAGCCGGGTCAGAGCCTGGCGTCAAGCGTGCCGTAGAACTTGTGCACACCGCTGGCCCAGGTCGGGTCGGCCATGGACGGCCAGTGGTCCTTGTCAAAGCCCGGGGCGTCCTTCAGCGCTTCCTCTGCGACATTGAGTGTGAAACGTTTGTTGATGGTGTCCAGCGTGAGCGCCTGCCAGGGCACGGCAAAGAGCTTGTCGCCCATGCCCAGCAAGCCGCCGAAGGACAGCACGGCATAACAGACCTTGCCCGAGGCCATGTCGATCATGAATTCCTTGACGTCGCCCAGGTCCTCGCCCTGCGGGTTGTAGACGTCGTTGCCCATCAACGTGTCCGAGCCCATCAGCGCCGGGCCGGGGCCGTCGCTGTTGCCGTTGCCGTTGCTGCGGCCATAAGTGGCGTACATGCCGTAGGTGTCGCGTGTTTCGTAGTTGGTGTCCATCTTGAATCCTTGTGCGTTTGCAGTGGGGTTGAAGGGCCATGCCGAATCGGCCCCTGGGATGCGGCGCCAACGTCAAGGGTCTCGACAGACGGCACACACATCCCACATGCAGGCTAAGCACGGCACCAGGCGCGGTCTGTTTGGTAGCGAACCCTGGCCCGCATGCCGGCAACCCGTGCCGGCGCCTCCAGGCCGCAAGGTGCGCAGACGCACAGACCCCAGCAGGTGGCCGCCCTAAGGTCGCCAGCCGAACCCCCCGAGGACTTCACATGACTGCCACGCTGCACCGGATCAACGCCGCCACCACGGACGCCATTGCGCTGCTCAAAGCCGACCACGACGCCCTGGGCCACCTCTTCTCCGACTATGAGAAGACCCATTCGGTGTCCGACAAGAAGGCGCTGGTGGTCGAGATCTGCGCCACCTTGAGCCTGCATGCGCAGGTGGCCGAAGAGATCTTCTACCCGGCCGTGAAAGCGGCATTGAAGGGCACACCGCTGGCGGCCGAAGCCAGCGCCGCACACGCCGGCGTGAAGAGCCTGGTGGCGTTGGTCGAAGGGGGCGAGCCCGATGGCAAGTTGTACGACGCCAAGGTCAAGGCACTGGCAGAGCACGTCAAGCGCCACATCAAGGAAGAACAGAAAGAAGTGTTCGTGCGCGCCAGGGCCTCGTCGCTGGACATGGACGAACTCGGTGCCCGCATGGCAGCCCGTACCGACGACTTGCGCGCCCGCCGGTCATGAACCAAGAGGAAACCACCATGGGCCACACCACACCCGCTGACGACCACCCGGCCGACGGCACTTGGCCAGGCCATGAGCACCAAGTGCCCGTGCCGAACACATCGATGTTGCCGGGCACTGAAAAAGTGCTGCCGGCCGTGAGGGGCCCTTTGTGCGAAGCCGGTGGCGCGTGGGCCGCCTGGCTGCGCGGCACCGTGCGCAGCAAACCGCTGTTTGCAGTGGCCGCCGCGTTGGCGCTGGGGGCACTGGTGACCCACTTCGCGCGCGCTAGGCGCTGAGCACGTTCCCTGGCCCTGCAATGCAATTGCGTCCCCATCAAGCATGCAAGCGGCGAGTCCGCCTGGCATGCACAACCCGGCAAGAGCGGTGTGGTCTTCATGACCCACGGCACCGTCTGCCCTTTCATCGGAGAACAGCA
>CAZUKT010000516.1:0-3515 GCA_964620975.1 uncultured Rubrivivax sp.
GGCTCCGTCAGGCGCGCCGGGCGCGTGCAGGTTTGCTGGCGGCGGAGGCCGGGCGCGCCGCCGCCGGGCGCCGTGCACCCACACGGCGCGGCGCACGCACCGTGGAGGGGCGCTTGGGGGCATCGACTGCAGGCGCCTCAGCAGCAGGTGCAGGTGCTGCGACAGTTGCGGCAGGTGCGGCGGCAGGTGCGGCGGCAGGTGCTTGCGCCTTGCCACGCGACACGGGGCTCGTCAAACGGCACGCCAGGTCCATGACATGGGCCGGGTCCACGTCCAGCGTGTTGATGAGCAGTTCAATGATTTCAGAGCGCGGGTTGTGCAGCGTGGGCTCGATCATCATCACGGCCGCCGCCAGGGCCAGCGCCTGTTCACGCGCGGCGGTGTCGGGCAGCATGGCGCCCAGCGCGTTCAGCGCTTCCACCGGTGCCACGGCGGCAATGCGCGCTTCGTCACGCAGCAGGCGGCGCCAGTCAATGGCCACGACTCCCGGCTCGCCTTTGGCCGCTTGCAGGTCGGCCAGCAGGTGCGCCAGGCGGAAGCTGCGCCGCTCAAACGAGCCGATGGACACCATGCCCGCCAGCACGATGCGGCACACGGCCTGGGCAAAGCCGCCTTCTTCAATGTGCATGAGCACCTCGCGCTTCAGGCCTTCGATGTCGGCCTTGGCGCGTGCGGCGGCCACCTGCTCGGTGGGCGGCTCGGGCTGCAGGATGGCACCCCAGCCGAAGGGGCCAAAGGCCATGCGCGTCCACTGCACCACGGCGTCGTCGCGGCGGTCACGGTAGAGGTTGAGGCTGTTCTCTATCCAGCTCGACACACCACGCTCCCACACCCGCACGGGGTGCGTGTCGGGCAGCTCGTGGCGGTTGTTGCGCACCTCTTTGGCCAGGTGCTCCACCAGGCCGGCGGCCGGGTGCATGTCTGAAAACGCCTGCCGCTGCACACGCAGCGGGTGCATGCTGGCCATGGCGTCGCCCACCGGGCGCAGCGCCTTTTGTGGCATCCAGGTGCCGATCCACGGGCGCACCATCGTCTTGTAGGCGTTGGTGTTGATTTCGCTGAGCTTGGCCACGGTGGAGAAGGTCTGCTCTTCGTCGCGCCCCTCGGGGTTGACGGCGCGCAAATCGTCCATGGTGCGGTGTTCAAAGTGCACGGTGTAGCTGCCGGGTTCCAGGTCGTCCCAACGCTGCACGGCCTGGCCTTCGCCCGCGTCACCGCCCTCACCCTTGAGCACCACCTTCATCTCGTACAGGCCGGGTGGCAGGTGGTCAATGACGTCCAGCGACGTGACGATCTGGTCGTGCTCTTTCTTGGCGATGTCGGCGCCCACAAAAATGCCCAGGTGGCCCACGCTTTCATGCAGCACGTAGACGATGACGCGGCCGGCCGCGGCAATGGCGCGTTCACTGCCCCAGGCGTCGATGATCCAGTTCAGCGCCTGCGGCGGCGGCGTGATGTTGTCGCCCCACGATGCAAACACCACCACCGGTGACGTGATGTTGCGCAGGTCCACATGGGCGTCGCCGGCCATCATCTTGCCGCTGGCGAGCTTGTTACCCACAAACAGGTTTTCAACGATGGACTCGATCTCGGCACCCGTCATGCGGAAGTAGCCGCCCCACCAGCGCTCAAATTCCAGAAAACGTTCCGCCTCGGTGTCCACCTGCGACCACAGCTTGTAGTAGCGGCCCCACAGCGAATTGGCCGGGTTGAGCTTTTCAAAGTTTTCTACCAGGTGTGCACCGTCAAAACGGCCACCGCTCAAGTCAGCCGTTAGCCCGGCCATCCAGGCGCCGCCCAGCGTGGCGCCGCTGTAGCGCATGGGGTTGAGCTTGGAGCCGCCTGCCCAGTAAGAAAGTGGTGCGCCCACGATCATGAGCGGGCCAAACAATTCGGGCCGCACGGCCGCCAGCATGGATATGGCCCAGCCCGCCTGGCAGTTGCCAATGACCACCGGCTTGGCGCTGCTCTTGGGGTGGCGGGCGATGACTTCTTCAAGGAAGCGCGCCTCGGCGTTCATCACGTCCACCAGGGTCTGGCCTTCTTCAGGCTGCGGGCGGAAGGTGACGAAGTACACCGGGTGCCCGGCGCGCAGCGCCACACCCACTTCACTGTCGTGTTTGAAGCCACCAATGCCCGGGCCGTGCCCGGCACGCGGGTCCACCACCACCAGCGGGCGGGCTGCGGGGTTGGTGGGCACTTCAGCCGGCGGCAGCAGATGGAGCAGCGCGTAGTTGCAGGGGCGCGGCAGGCTGCGGCCGTCCAGCACCAGCTCGTGCTCAAACTTCAGCAGCGGGGGCTCGCCAGCCCGCACGTGCTCGGTGTAGGTGTTGCCCCGGCGGCGCAGCGTGTCCATCACCAGCACACCCCGCTCAAAGGCGTCCACAGCGTAGGCCATGGCGGGCACGGTGGCCCAGGCATTGCTCAGGTCTTTGATTTCGGGCATGACAAAACGTGGGGTGTCCATCGAGGGCCTCGGTTCGGGGGTTGCTCTGCTAATCGGCGGCTCAGTGGCACACTTGAATCTTTATTTTGCACTGCAGCATTTACCGCCCTTCTCTGGCCTTTGGGCCTGTTTGCGCAGGGTCATAGTGCTGCCACATAGCCCACCGTCTTCTGGAGCCCCGCCGTGTCCCCCGCCCAAACCTTTGCCGCCCTGTTTGCCAACCCCGCCAACCTGCCCACCGTGCCCAAAGTGGTGCAGCAACTGATACAGAGCTTCAGCCGCGAAGACGTGTCGGTAGAAGAAATAGCCAGCATGCTGGCCGCCGACCCCGTGCTCAGCGCCAAGACGTTGCGGCTGGCCAATTCGGCCTACTTTCACGTTTCACGCAGCATCGGCACCGTGGACGACGCCTTGCGCATGCTGGGCTTTGTGATGGTGCGCAACCTGGTGGTGGGCTGCGGCGTCACGGGCGCCTTCAAGCCCATGGCGGGTGTGGACTTGCCGCAGTTCTGGCGCTACAGCCTGCACACGGCCTGCTCGGCGCGCTGGCTGGCCCGCGCGGCCGGCCAGAACACCGACCTGGCCTTCATGTCGGGCCTGATGCATGGCCTGGGCCAGTTGCTGATGCACGCCGTGCAGCCCGACCGCATGAAGCCGCTGGACGCCGAATGCCACGTGCTGGCCGCCCAGCGCCCCGATGTGGAGTTGTCCACCATCGGCTACCACTTTGGCGAAGTCAGCGCCGAACTGGCCACACGCTGGAAGTTTCCTGAAGAAGTGACCGACCCGCTGCGTCACTGCACCGCGCCGCTGCAGGCCGAGCCCCCTTCCCCCATGGCCGCCGTGCTGCACATGGCCATGTGGCGCGCACGTGTTGAAGCGCTCAAGCTCAGTGCCGAAGAGACCAGCCGCAGCTTCCCGCGCAAGGTGGCTGAATCCCTGGGCGTGCCGCTGGTGTGGCTGGCCGACCAGGCCACGCTGGGTGGTGACCACCCGGCGCTGGAAGAACCCATGCCGCAGCTGAATGTGTTGTGCGAAGGGCTGGAGAGCATGCTCGCCTGAGCGGCTG
>CAZUKT010000517.1:0-2306 GCA_964620975.1 uncultured Rubrivivax sp.
TCCCACAATTCAGCGCCTTCTGCACGGTCGGCAAAAAACGGCGCCATCACGCCCACACCACGCGGTGTCGCGGCGGCCTTGCGGGCCAGGATCTGTTCGTTCAGCGAGTGGTTCATAACGGGCCTTTCTCGTCGTCGATGCGCAGCCAGGTGGTCTTCAGTTCGGTGTACTTGTCAAAGGCGTGCAGGCTCTTGTCGCGGCCGTTGCCACTTTGTTTGAAGCCGCCAAAGGGCACGGTGATGTCGTCTTCGTCGTACTGGTTGACGTGCACGGTGCCGGCGCGCAGCGCCCGCGCCACGCGGTGCGCGCGGTTGATGTTGTCGCTCCACACACTGGCCTGCAGGCCAAAGGGGCTGGCGTTGGCCAACTGCACCGCCTCGGCTTCGGTCTTGAACGTGATGATGCCCATGACTGGGCCAAAGATCTCTTCACGCGCGATCTTCATGCTGTTGTTCACACCGGCAAACACCGTGGGCTCGACGTAATAACCACCCGTGTCGACGCGCACACGCTGGCCCCCGGCCACGCAGCGTGCGCCTTCGGCATGGCCGGCTTCGATGTAGCCCATGACGGTGCCGAGCTGTGTGTGGTCCACCAATGCGCCCATCACCGTGCGCGGGTCCAGCGGGTCGGCCGGGCTGTACTTGGGCGCTTCTGCGGCCACGATGCGGGTGAATTCTTCGGCAATGCTTTCGTGCACCAACACGCGGCTGGGTGCGTTGCAGCTTTCGCCCTGGTTGAAGAACATGCTGCCGGCCACGGTCTTGGCGGCGCGTTCAATGTCGGCAAAGTCGTTGAAGACGATGAAGGCGCTCTTGCCGCCCAGTTCGTTGTAGACGCGCTTGAGGTTGCTGCGGCCGGCGTAGTCGAGCATGCGGCGGCCGGTGCGTGTGCTGCCCGTAAAGCCTATGGCGTCCACGTCCATGTGCAGCGCCAACGCTTCACCCGCTTCGTGGCCGTAACCCGGCACCACGTTGAACACACCCGGCGGAATGCCCGCTTCCACCGCCAGTTCGGCCAGGCGCAGCGCGGTGAGCGGGCTCTTTTCACTGGGCTTGAGCACCACACTGTTGCCCGCTGCCAGCGCCGGCCCCAGCTTCCAGGCGGCCATGATCATGGGGTAGTTCCAGGGCACGATGGCGCCGATCACGCCCATGGGCTCGCGCGTGATCAGCGCCAGCGCGTTGCGGCCGGTGGGAGCGATTTCGTCGTAGACCTTGTCCACGGCTTCGGCATACCAGGCGATGCAGCGTGCGGTGCTGGGCACGTCCACGCTCAGTGCGTACTGGATGGGTTTGCCCATGTCCAGTGTTTCCAGCAGCGCCAGTTCTTCCTTGGCGGCCAGGATCTTGTCGGCAAAGCGCAGCAACAAGCGTTTGCGCACGGCGGGTGGTTTGCCGGCCCAGCGGCCCGAGTCAAACGCGGCGCGGGCGCTGGCCACGGCGGCGTCGACATCGGCTTGTGCGCCCCGCGCCACGCTGCCCAGCACGCGGCCGTCTATGGGGGAGATGCAGTCAAAAGTCTCGCCACTGGCGGCGGCGTGGCGCTGGCCGTCAATGAGCAATCGGCCGTCGATCTTCAAGGCCGCGGCCTTGTCGTGCCAAAGCGTGCTGGCGGTGCTGGTGGGGTTGTTCATGGTGTCTGCCTCAAGTAACAAGGCGGGCAGGAAACCTCCTGCCCGCCTTTGGAGTGGGGGTCAGAACGCGGTCAGAAGCTGACCACCATGGACGCACCCAGCAAGTGGTTGGTCTTGGCAAAGCTGGTGCCAGCGGCGTTGCTGAACACCGGCTGGTTGGCGCCATCAAGCCGGTACTCGGCCTTGAAGGTGGTGTTTTCGTCCATGCGGTAGCTCATGCCCAGGCTCAAGGCGTAGCGGTTGGTGCCAGTGCCGTCACCCTTGGCGAAGCTGCCGTCGGCCAGCACGCCACGGCCGATGCCGTTGACACCGTCGTCGTAGCTGTAGCCCAGCAGGCCACCGCCGTTTTTGGTGTTGTTGATGTAGTCGGCACGCACGATGGCTTCCAGGCGCGGCGTCACGGCATAGGCCATGGTGCCCGACAAGCCCCACCACTTGGCGTCGCGCAGTTGGCCGTCGCTGTTGAAGATGGCGGCGCGCTTTTGCTGGCCGTAGCTGACCTGGCCGTACAGCGACCAGTCGCCACGGATGTAGTAGGCGTCAAACTCCAGCAGGTGGACGCTGGTGTTCTTGCCGGCCGTGTCAAAAGCCTGTTCGTCGCCATTGCCGTCCAGCCAGGTGCCGTCGGCGGCAAAGTTGGGTGCCTTGCCATGCACGCCGCTGAAGCCGA
>CAZUKT010000517.1:2316-3515 GCA_964620975.1 uncultured Rubrivivax sp.
CTTGGAATAGTCCACGCGGTAGGTGATGACGGGCGATTTGTTGCCCAGTGTGTTGCGCGCGGTGTTGAAGTTGGCCAGGCCGGCACGCACCCACCACTTGCCACTGGTCACGTCCATGACGGCGCCGGTGTAGGCCGTGGGCGCCATGAAGTCAAACAGCAGGTTGTGCGTGATGAGCTTGTTGCCTGCGGGCAGGGTGATTTCATAACCCGTCCAGTCAGGGATCTGGCCCAGCCACAGGCGCGTCTGCAGATCACCCAGCGGGATGGACACTGAAGCTTCGTGCACGATGGAGCCGCCGTTGATGAGCGAGCCCGTGCCACGCTCAGGGGCGATGGTCAGGTGCCAGCGGGTGCCGCTTTCGGTTTCTTTGTCAAAGTCGAGCACGGCCATGCCGAAGTACGAGTTGTCATAGGTGTAGCGCGCGCCGCCGTTGTTCAGGAAGACAAAGCTCGAATCGCTCTGGCGCTTGTTGTAGATCCAGGTCGGGTCCATCTGGCCGGTGATCTTCAGGCCCTTGAAGCCCTGGTCGGCAAAGTTGTCCTGCATGGCTTCGGTCTTGATGGCGATGCGGTTCAGTTCCCGCGCCTGCTCGGGTGTCATGCCCCACTGGCCCGCAGCCGGCGCGGTGGCCGCCGGTGCGGTGCCTGCAGCCGGCGCGGCGCCCAGCTTCTTTTCAAGCTCGGCGATGCGGTCGCGCAAAGCCCGCAGTTCCTTGAGCAGATCGTCGTTGCTCTGCGCGGCGGCCGGGAAAGCGGCCACCAGGGCAATGACCAGGGCGGTGGGTGCAGACAGCTTCATCGGTGTTCTCCTTGTGCGATCTTGGGGTTTGGTGCGGCGGCAAGTCAGCTGCGGTTGGCGGCTGACATTTCGCGCTGCCGTTGGCGTTCGGCGCGGGCAATGAAATAACTGGTGGCCACCACACCCACGGCCACGACGGCAATGATGAGCGTGGCCACGGCGTTGACGCTGGGATTGAGGCCCAGGCGGGCGCGAGAGAAGATCACCAGCGGCATGGTCGTGGAGCCCGGCCCCGACAAAAAGGCCGACAGCACCACGTCGTCGAGCGAGATGGTGAAGGTCAGCAACCAGGCCGACAGCAGGCTCTGCGCAATGAGCGGCAGGGTCACCAGCCAGAACACCTGGTGCGGCTTGGCGCCCAGATCCATGGCGGCTTCTTCAAGCTGCGGGTTCATGTC
>CAZUKT010000518.1:0-3505 GCA_964620975.1 uncultured Rubrivivax sp.
CATGGGCAGAACCGCTGGTGCCAAGAAGCGCGGCCGGGCGGTGGAACCCCAAGCGTGTTGACGCCGACCGAAAATTGACCCACCTGACGCGATAGTGCCGATCCAAATTTGACCCGGGTGTTCAACCTACCCTGCCTCTTTCTTGAGCAGGGGAGAAGGAGTGATCACCATGGCCATGATTGGCAAGGTCAAGCGGATGTATTTCCGCGAGAAGAAGTCTGTTCGGGAGATCGTGCGGCTGACGAGCCTGTCGCGCAACACGGTTCGCAAGTGGCTCAAGGCGGCGGTGCTGGAGGAGCCTCGGTACCGGCGCAGCGAGGTGCCGGGCAAGCTCACGCCGTTCCACGAATCGCTCAAGCTGGCGCTCAAGGTCGATGCGCACCGCCCGCGACATGAGCGGCGCACGGCCCGTGCGCTGCACACCCAGATCAAGGCCGAGGGCTACGGCGGCGGCTACAGCCGCGTCACCGACTTCGTGCGCGCGTGGCGCCAGGGTGAAGGCCAGTCCATCTCGACGACGGCCTTCGTGCCCCTGGCCTTCGAGCTGGGCGAGGCGTTCCAGTTCGACTGGAGCGAGGAGGGCCTGGTCGTGGGCGGCATCTACTACCGCATGCAGGTCTCGCACCTGAAGCTGTGCGCCAGCCGGGCCTTCTGGCTGGTGGCCTACCCCAGCCAGGGCCACGAGATGCTGTTCGACGCCCACACGCGCTCGTTCACGGCCCTGGGTGGGATCGCCCGGCGCGGCATCTACGACAACATGAAGACCGCCGTGGACAAGGTCAGGAAGGGCAAGGGCCGCACCGTCAACAAGCGCTTCGCGGTGATGTGCGCGCACTACCTGATCGATGCCGACTTCTGCAACGTGGCCAGCGGCTGGGAGAAGGGGGTCGTCGAGAAGAACGTGCAGGACAGCCGCCGGCGCATCTGGATCGATGCCGCGCAGCAGCGCTTCGGCTCCTTCGTCGAACTCAACGCCTGGCTGGGAGCCCGCTGCCGGGCTCTGTGGGAGGAGGTCCGCCATCCCGAGCACGACCAGTTCAGCGTGGCCGAGATGCTCGACAACGAACGGCCGCACCTGATGCCCATGTTCGAGCCCTTCGACGGCTACGTGGAGAACCCGGCGCGCGTGAGCAGCACCTGCCTGGTGGTGGTGGCACGCAACCGCTACTCGGTGCCGTGCGAGCTGGCCGGGCAGACGGTCAGCACCCGGCTGTACCCCGGCAAGATCGTCGTCGTTGCGGGCGACGAGATCGCAGCAACCCACGAGCGGCTGAGCGATCGGGGCCAGACGAAGTACGACTGGCAGCACTACATCCCGCTGGTCCAGAGGAAGCCCGGCGCGCTGCGCAACGGCGCGCCCTTCCTGGACATGCCCGAGCCGCTGCAGCAGCTGCGCCGGGCCTTGCTGCGCGACCCGGGCGGCGACCGCGTGATGGCGCAGGTGCTGGCCATCGTGCCCAAGGCCGGGCTGGACGCGGTGCTGGTGGCGGTGGAACTCGCGCTGGAGAGCACGCGACGGGGGCGGGTCAGCGTCGAGCACGTCCTCAACGTGCTGGGCCGGCTGACGGCCGTGCCGGTGCCCGAGAGTGCCGCCACAGCGCTGCAGGTGAGCACGCCACCGCTGGCCAACACCGAGCGCTACGACAGCCTGCGCCCCGGCACCGTCACCACCGAGGAGGCCGACCATGCGTGAGCTTGCCGTCGAACTCAAGCAGCTGCGCATGCACGGCATGGCCAGCGCGTGGTCCGACCTGATCGAACAAGGTGGCAGTGCTGCGCTGGACAGTTCCCGCTGGCTGCTCGAACACCTGCTGCAGGCCGAGACCACGGACCGCGCGATGCGCTCGGTCAGTCACCAGATGCACACGGCCAAGTTCCCGGTGCACCGCGACTTGGCGGGCTTCGACTTCGAGGTCTCGCCGGTGGACCGCAAGCTGATCCACACGCTGGCCGAAATGGCGTTCACCGACGCGGCGCACAACGCGGTGCTGGTGGGCGGGCCGGGCACCGGCAAGACGCACCTGGCCACGGCCATCGGCGTGGCCGGCATCACGCGGCATGGGAGGCGCGTGCGCTTCTACTCGACGGTGGACCTCGTCAACGCGCTGGAGCAGGAGAAGAGCCAGGGCAAGGCCGGGCGCATCGCGACGAGCCTGCTGCGCATGGACCTGGTCATCCTCGATGAGCTGGGCTACCTGCCCTTCAGCCAGGCCGGCGGGGCGCTGCTGTTCCACCTGCTGAGCAAGCTCTACGAGCACACCAGCGTGATGATCACGACCAACCTGGACTTCGCCGAGTGGTCCAGCGTGTTCGGCGACGCCAAGATGACGACGGCGCTGCTGGACCGGCTGACGCACCACTGCCACATCGTCGAAACCGGCAACGAGAGCCATCGCTTCCTGCACAGCAGCGCGGTGGCCAAGAAACGCATCAAGGCGCGCGAGCAGGCGCGCAAGGCCGACAAGCAACCGCCGCCCGAGGCCGACATCTGAGCGGCGGCCGCGCGGGGGAAGCCTCTACGGCCTACGGCCTTCGCGGCCTCCCCCGCGCGAACAGCATGCCATCAGGGAGGTCGACAAACCAGGCATAGACCTACACTTATCCACAGTTGGCCCTCGCGCGGCCAGCGTCCATCCCCGGGTCAGTATTGGATCGGCAGGGTGGGTCAATATTGGATCGGCGCCGACAGGCAACGTACCCTCTTGCTCGCGGCGTTGCTGAGTACGGCAGCAACCGCTGCATTCGGGCAAAGCGGCAAGGCACCTGATGCAGTGCCACTGTCCCGCGCCCAGGTCGTGAAGGAACTGGCGGAGTTCCAGAAGACCCACGAGTGGAATGCCTGGCTGGGAGAGTGGCAACCGAGAGTGGACGCCAAGCGACCAACCGGCGCCCAATACGGCGTTGTCTTCGTTCGCGCAGCCGAGCCGAAGCCTGGTGGTTCACCAGATTGAACGGTCGATCCCGCAAGAATTGCAGGTCCGAATTCGGCGCGACGCGAGTGTGGTTCGGCTGCAGGATGCTGAACCCTTCATGGAGTCCACATGTCCAGCAGCTTCCAGCTCGTCGGCATCGACCACGAGCCGTTCCAGTCACTCTTCGATCTCTCTGACGCCGAACTCGCAGAACGATGCGCCAAGAAGTGCATCGCAGATGAAAGCCCTGGCTACCCCTGCCGTATCAGCCTCGAAGATGCGCGGCTTGGCGAGGAGTTGTTGCTCCTGCCCTATGTTCATCACCCAGCCGTGTCACCCTACCGTGCTTCGGGTCCGATCTTTGTTCGACGTGGCGTCCAGAAGCGGCGGCTGCCGGTGGGCGAAATGCCCAGCTACGTCACCCACCGGCTCATCTCTGTCAGGGCCTACGACGCAGCGCACATGATCGTCGCCGCCACCGTCTCTGAAGGTCCGGCAGTCGCCTCCGAGATCGAAACGCATTTCCGCCAAGACGATGTGGCCTACAACCAACTCCCCAACGCAAAGCGCGGCTGCTCTTCATGCGAGGCGGT
>CAZUKT010000519.1:0-3496 GCA_964620975.1 uncultured Rubrivivax sp.
GCACATGCACGATCTGGTTGCTGGGCGGCGGCGGGCTGTGGATGCAGGCGCCGAAATAGGGCACGAGCAAAAATTCCTTGAGACCGTCCTTGGTGTCTTCCAGCGGCACCACGAAGCCGGGGATGCGCACCGTCTTGCCAACGATGGCGTTGTTGACGGGTGCGTTGTCCCAGACTTCACGCATGCGCTTCATCATCTCGGCGGCGCGTGGGTCGCCGTCGTCCATGGCCTGGAAGTTCAGGTCCTTGAAGTCCTTGAACGGGTCCCAGTTGGCGGGCACCAGGGCGTCCCAGGCAATGGTGGTGGGCTGCCCGGGTGGTGCGGCGGCAGCGGGCCTGAAACCGGCTGCAGATGCCCCGCTGAGCGGCGGCTTCATCAGCGGCACGCCACTGGGCTGGGCACTTGCCGCCACCAAGGCCGTGGCAAGGGCACCCACCAGGGCCAGGCGCAACAGCAGAAACAGGGGGACCAGATTCATCAGGTTCGCGGAGAAAGCCCGTCGGCCAAAGACAGACGGTAGGCGCGCCAGCCCGGCACAAGGCTGGCAAGCATACCCGCCAGCACCACGGCGCCAAAGAGCCCCCATTGCGCCGCCGTGGGCGCCGACGGCATCAAGGTGATGCCAAACTGTTGCTGCACCCAGGGCCCCGCGCCCCACACCGCCAGCGCGGCGGCGGCGGCACCCAGCAGCGCGCCAGACACCGTGACAAGGGCGCCCTCGGCCGCCAGCAGCACCAGCACATGGCGCGGGCCGGCACCCACGGCGCGCAGCACGGCCAGTTCACGGCGGCGTTCATTCAAGCCGGCCAGCACCACGGCCACCAGGCCGGCCAGGCTGACCAGGGCCACCAGGCCGCTGATGGCCAGCAGCGCCTGCTCGCCCAGGCCCACGGCGGCCCACAACTCGTCCAGCGCCACGCCGGGCAGCACCGCCAGCAGCGGCTCGGCGCTGTAGCCGTTGACGAAGCGCTGCACATTGAACACCGCCACGCGGTTTTTCAAGCCCACCAGCGCGGCCGTGACCTGCTTGGGCTGCAGGTCAAACTTGCGCGCAAATTCTGGCGCGATCTTCACACCCGCAGCGGCGGGAAGGGGCGCGCCGCCCACCCAGTCGAGGTGGATCGCCTCGATGGCCTGCAGGCTGACGTGCACGGTGCGGTCTACCGGCGTGCCCGTGCGTGCCAGCACGCCAACCACGATGAAGGGTTTGTCGGCGTGTTCGGCCGCCAGCGCACCCCCCATGGTGCCCAGGCCGTGCGTGAGCGTGATGCGTTGGCCCAGCTTGTAGCCCAGTGCCTGCGCCACTTCGGCGCCCAACACGGCCTCGTACAGCCCGTCCAGCGTGCCGGCAAAGGCGCGGCCTTGTGCCCAGGCCAGCGGCTGCCGGTCGCCATAGGCAAAGTGCGCAAAGTAGTCGGGCGTGGTGCCCAGCACCGGGTGGCCGTGGTGGCTGTCGCCCAAGGCAATGGGCACCACCCAAGCCACGGCACGGTGCTCGCTGATGGCACGCACGCTGTCCATGCCGATGTTGTTGGTGGCACCGCCCACCCGAAACACCGCGTACAGCATCAGTTGCACCGGCCCGGTGCGTGCGCCCACCACCAGGTCGGTGCCGCTGACGGCTTGCGAAAAGCTGCTGCGAATGTCGGTGCGCAAGCGCTCCAGGCTCAGCAGCAGCGCCGTGGCCAGGGCGATGGACAACACCACCAGCGCCAGCGTGCCGCGCCGGTTGAGCGCACTGCGGGCGGCAATGGCGAGCAAGGCCTTCATGCCTGCGCATCCACGGCAGCGCCAGCGGCCCGGTTCAGCGTGGGCAGTGACAGGCGCTCGTCAAAACGCGCCGCCAGCCGGTCGTCGTGGCTGACGAAGATCAGCGTGCTGCCGGCGGCCGCGCAGGCGCCCATCAGCAAGGCCATGAAGTCGTCGCGCAGTGCGGCGTCCAAGGCCGACGTGGGCTCGTCGGCCAGCACGAGTTCGGGCCCGCCGATGAGCGCACGTGCCGCAGCCACACGCTGCTGCTGGCCCACGCTCAGCGCGTCGGCGCGGCGCTGCCAAAGTGCAGGCGGCAGGGCCATGCGCTGCAGCAGCGCACGCGCGGCTTCGGCCGGGCTGCCGCTGCAACGCTGGCGGCGCAGGGCTGAAAAGCGGCAGGGCAGCAGCACGTTGTCCAGCACCGTCAGGTAGGGCAGCAGGTTGAACTGCTGAAACACCACGCCCACGTGGTCGGCGCGGCGTGCATCGCGCGCGCCGCCCTTCAGCGCCGCCCAGCTTTGCCCCAGCAGCGACACGCTGCCGTGCTGCGCCACCAACACGCCGGCCAGCAAGCCCAGCAGCGTGCTCTTGCCGCAGCCGCTGGGGCCGTGCAGGAAGACGGTGCGGCCGGCCGCGATGTGCAGGCGCGGGATGTGCAGGCAGTCGGCGTCGGCGCCGGGCCAGGCGTAGCGCAGGTCCTGGATCTCAAGCACGTCGTTCAGTCACAGGTTTGCGCATCGGCTTCAGGCCCAGGCGAGATGCAAGCTGGCAGCACACACGGCCTGCATCAACGCACCAGCGCTACGCGGCTCTGCGGCCGGCGCAGCGTGACCTTCATCTGGCCCTTGGGCGTGACGAGTTGCAGCTCGATGCGCTTGAGCGCAGGGAAGGCGTCGAACAGACCCACCTCGACAAACCCCGCGCGCGCGCCTGCCGTGCAGCGAAAGTCAAACTGCCCGTCCAGGTCGGCGTGGCCTTCTTTGCCACCCGCGGCAACCGGGCCCAAACCCAGCGCCGACGACACAAGCTCCACCTTGCCCAGCGTGCAACCAGCCGCAGAGTCGATGCGAAACAGTGCCGCTGCGTCCCGCAGCCGCGCCAGCGCAGCGTCGGCCTTGGCGCGTTCGGCGTCGGTGCGTGGGGCGTGCTCAAAGCCCAGCAGGTTGTCCAGTGGCGTTTCAAGGCTGAAGGACACGCGGCCGGCTTCCACCGCCACGTCAAGCATCGCCACACCGTGTTCATGCGGCTTGGCGGCATGCACCGGCACGGCGCAGGCCAGTGAAGCCAGCGCCAGCAGCAAGGGCGGCAGTGCCAAGGGACGGTCATGCATGTTCGTACTCCCGTATGCCGGCTGCGGTGGCCAACTTGGCCGCGATTGTGCCGCCGCATGCCACCCAAGCCGGCAACGGCGGCACGCAAGACCTGCGTGTCATGGGGGGCGTTGTTGCGGCCGACCCTTACCATCGGCACCACCATGCCCACCACCCTTGCCGGCCAACTGGTCGTTGCCATTTCTTCGCGCGCCCTCTTTGACTTTGAAGAAGAAAACCGCGTCTTTGAAGACACCGACGACCGCGCCTACATGCAGCTGCAATTGCAGCGCGTGGAGCAACCCGCGCGGCCCGGCGTGGCGTTTTCGCTGGTCAACAAGCTGCTGGCCTTCAACGCGGGTGGCCATGCGCGGGTGGAGGTGGTGATCCTGTCGCGCAACGACCCGGTGTCGGGCATGCGGGTGTTCCGCTCG
>CAZUKT010000520.1:0-3492 GCA_964620975.1 uncultured Rubrivivax sp.
TGCCCCCCAGGGGGGCGCGCGGCCACCTTGGGGCGGCCCGGCGGAGGCCGCAATGATCAGCAACAAGAACCTGCGCGCCCACCGCATTGCCGGCCTCGAACCCGGCCCGCGCCTCATCGTCACCGGCGCCGTGCACGGCAATGAAACGGCCGGCACCAAGGGCATACGGCGTGCGCTGCACGACGTCGACAGCGGCGACATCGAGATCGTGCGTGGCAGCGTGACCTTTGTGCCGGTGTGCAACCCGCTGGCCTACAACCACATGCGTCGCATGGGCGACCGCAACCTCAACCGGCGCCTGCAACCCACGGCCACACCGCAAGACAACGAAGACCGCATTGCCGGTGTGTTGTGCAAGTGGCTGGCCGAACACGACGTGCTGCTGGACCTGCACAGCTTTCGCAGCCCCGGCCGGCCCTTTGTGATGCGTGGCCCGGCCGACAACTGCGGCACGCTGGAACCCTTTGCGCACGCGGCCGCCGAAGCGCGGCTTTCAATGCATGTGGGACCGAGCCGCATCGTGGAAGGCTGGATGACGGCCTACGCCGACGGGGTGGCGCGCCGCAAGGCGCAGGGCCTGACGCCGGGCACCGTGGGTGAAGACCCGAGCTACGGCGTGGGCACCACCGAATACATGCGCCGCCTGGGTGCCAATGGGCAAGGCGGCTACGGCATCACGCTGGAGTGTGGCCAACACGACGACCCCGAAGGCGAAGACGTGGCCTACGCCGCCATCCGCCAGACGCTGGCCCTGCTGGGCCTGGCCGACATTCCGCTGGCGCCGCCGGCCGGCCCCTTTGAATGCCTGGACCTGGCCGAAGTGGTGGACCGCCATGCCGAAGGCGACCGTTTTGCCAAGGCCTGGACCAGCTTCGACCCATTGGCCGCCGGTGAGCTGATTGCCGTGCGCGCCGATGGCAGCGAGCTGCGTGCGCCCGAGGCGGGTTACATCGTGTTCCCCGACGTCGGCGCGCTGCCGGGGCACGAGTGGTTTTATCTGGCGCAGCAAAGCGCACGGCCACTCTGACCTGGCCGCGCCCTCAGTGGCGCTTGTGCTGGCGGCTCTGCCGCGACAGCCGCTTGATGGCCGCCAGCCACAGCAGCAGCTGGGCCTGAAGCACGGCGCTGCGCACGGCTGCGTCAGCGGCCACCGCCATGTGGCGTGCGGTCTCTGGCGCGGCGCGTCCGGCGCCCGCAGGCGCGGCCTTCACCAGCGTGGCGGTCAAACGACGCAGTTCGATGCTCTCTGGCCGGTGTGACCGGGCGCGCGGCGGGGGTTCAGGGTGCCACGTTGGCCGGCCGGTTTGCGCCGGCACGGTGGCGGCGGCACGGCGCAGGGCGTCGATGAGCCTGGCCCTTTCGTCGTCGGCACGGCGGGCCAGTTCACGCAGCGTTTCAGCCGGCGCTGCGTCGTTGACGCGGGTGCCCAGCTGGGCACCCCAGTGGCGCAGCTTGTCCAGGGTCTGCGCATGGGCGAGCTTGTCGTCGCCCCAGCGGCCCAGCTTGCCCGCCGTGTCGACGACCTTGCCACCCACGGCGCTGCCCTTGTCACCTGCCCACTGGCCCAGCTTGCCCGCCGTGTCGCCAACCTTGCCACCCACGGCGCTGCCCTTGTCACCCGCCCAGCGGCCCAGCTTGCCCGCCGTGTCGACGACCTTGCCACCCACGGCACTGCCTGTGTTGCGCACCTTGCCGCCCGCTTTGCCCAGGACCACGGTGCCGCCGTGCAGTTCAGTCTTGACCTCGGCCCACACGGCGGCCGGCCCCCGTGCGGCCACGCCCGTCAGCCGTTCGCTGGCATCGACCACCGGCCCCGGCAGCTTCTGTTCGACGCTGGTCCCGATTCGCCGGGCGGTGAGTTCAAGCACATCGGACCCGAGGCCCAGCACACTGCCCAAGTCCAGCGGGCTGAGCCCGTTCAAGCCGATGCGCCCACCCGTGCCCAGCAGCCAACTGCCCAGCTTGCCTTCCAGGTTCTGGCCCAACAGCTTGCCAAAGTCGAGCGCATCGCTGGTGGCATCGGACACAGCCCCCAGGGCCGCGTCGGCCGCGTCTTCAGCCTGGCCGGCCTGCTCTTCGGTCCAGTCGCCGGCACCCGAGTCCTGGTTGCCGGTGGCGTTTTCAACCACCGTGACCACGGTACTCACCACGTTGCTGATGAATCCCATGCCGACACTCCCCTGGGTGCGGCCGAACAGCGTGTGCCGATGCGGATGCCGCCGGGCAATGTAGGCCGCAGGCTTGCTGGCGGGCTTGCGCCGGGTCAAATCGGCGGCAGGGTCCAGGGCGTGATTGGCGCGCTGCGGCTGGCGCGGGCCGGCCGCGCCAGCGTCGTCAGCGGTCGGTGAAGTCAAAGCCCAACTGCACCGCCACCCACCACTTGCCCTTGTACGGGTAGCCGATGGTGGGCGATGTGTTGACCTTGTCCTGGCCCACAAAGAGACCGGCCTTGAAGGGTTTGCCGGCGCCTGACTTGTTGATGTCGAAGACGGCACCAAAGGCGGCGGAAAGTGCCGACACGTCGGCCTCGCCAATGACTGCGGACTTGCCGTCGGCGTCTTTGACCTTTGGGTCCAGGGTGTCGGCCTTGACCTGGCTGAGCGTGAGCGCTGCCGCCACCGTCATGCCCGAGCCCGATGCGCCCCAGCGCCAGCCAAGATAGGCCCCCACAGGCAGCCCGGCGATGAACTTCTTGGCGCCTGGGTAGTACTTGTAGGGCATGGCCAGCGCGCCGTAGGCCCAGCCTTCACGGCGTGCGCCGTGGGTGGCCAGGTTGCTGGCGTCGGCCGTCAACGGCTTGATGGTGCGCCCGCTCTTGGCCCTGCAGCCCCAGTGCCAGGGCGAAGGCCAGTAGCTCAGATCGGCTTCCAGCAGGGTCAGGCGCTTGTCGTCGTTGGCAATGTTTTCTTGCTTGGTGACGGCGTAGGTAACGCCAGCGGCCAACGACGTGCCGGCGGGCGCGGCGACGATGCGGAAGCAGTCACCCAGGTAGTCGCCCAGCGCGCTGCTGGGCTTGCCCACCTCCAGTTTGCAGGTCTGGGATGCGGCGTCGAACCCCAAGTTGGCGACGTCACCGTTGCAGCGTGGTGCACGTATTTCGCTGTCCTTCAGGACACATTCACCCGCTTCCACGGCGAGGCCCGGCACGTCTTTGCAGTCGTTCACGTCCAGGCTCTTGGCCAAGGTGCCTTGTGGCAGCCCGCATTTGCCGTTGCCCTGGAGCTTGAAGGGGCCGTCGCACAGCGCGGCGCTCAACGCAGCCGGGTCGATCTTCTGGGTCTGCGCAAGACACTGAAAGCAGGCGCAGAGCGTGGCCAGCAAGACCAGGGTGTACACGATGAAGGGCTTTCGCATCGCAGTCTCCGCAGGTAGCGGCCGGGCCCCGTGCCCAGCGCTGCAGCAGCATGGCACGGGCTGCCGCAGCGTGCGAAAACCATGACGGCGGCTTGTCATCCCTGCGGATGAGCGGCTGCCGGGAAGGGCCAGCCTGCG
>CAZUKT010000521.1:0-3490 GCA_964620975.1 uncultured Rubrivivax sp.
GTCCATGATGCGGCCCGGCGTGCCCACCACGATGTGCGCGCCGTGCTCCAGGCTGGCCAGTTGCGGGCGCATGGTGGTGCCGCCGCACAGGGTGAGGATCTTGATGTTGTCCTCGGCCGCCGCCAGCCGGCGCAGCTCTTGCGTCACCTGGTCGGCCAGTTCGCGCGTGGGGCACAGCACCAGGGCCTGCACGGCAAAACGGCGCAGGTTCAGGTTGGCCAGCAGCGCCAGCGCAAAGGCGGCCGTCTTGCCGCTGCCGGTTTTGGCCTGCGCGATGAGGTCGTGCCCTGCCAGGGTCAGCGGCAGGCTGGCGGCCTGGATGGGCGTCATGGTGGTGTAGCCCAGTTGCTGCAGGTTCTGCAGCACATGCGGCGCCAGCGGCAGGCTGCTGAAGTCACCCGCAGCGGGTGCGGCTTGCGGGGTGGCCGGGGCGGCCGCAGGGCCTGCAGCGGGGGCCGCAGCGGGAGGCGCAGCGACAGACGCAGCCGCGTCAAAAG
Source organism: uncultured Rubrivivax sp. (assembly GCA_964620975.1). Taxonomy (GTDB): domain Bacteria; phylum Pseudomonadota; class Gammaproteobacteria; order Burkholderiales; family Burkholderiaceae_C; genus Rubrivivax. Next base: position 498 of record CAZUKT010000521.1, read on the forward strand.
GAGGTTTCGTGTTCATGAGCGATTATCCGGGGTTGTGGTTGCAGATTTCCTGGGCCACTTTTTGTGTCTGACCCCATGCCCGCCACCGCCAAACCCGTCCCGCAAGAAACCTTCAACCTGCCCTTCAGCCGCCACGCGGCGCGCGTACCGGCCCACCTGGGCAAGGACGACGTGGCGCGCATCCGCCAGGCGGCCTATGTGCTGCCGCAGGTGGTCAAGCCGGCTGACTTCATCCCCGAGGGCACGGCAGGTTTCGAGACCCACCTCGACAAGCTGGGCCTGGTGCTGCTGCAGAAGTCGGTACCCGGCGCACGCCCCAGCCGCTGGATAGAACCCGGCCTGATGGACGCCGCGCTGGCCCACCTGGACGCCGTGCCCACCACGGCCGAGGCCCGCACGTTGATGCAAGAGCGCACCACCGCGCTTGAAGGCCTGGGCGTGGCGCGCCGTGCCGGCGTGTGGACACGGCTCATTCGCCACGGGCTGCCGCTGTCAGAGCCGGGCTGGCGCGTGCCGGTGCTCTTCAGGATGCCGGTGGACAACGCCGCCATCTGGGCCTACTACCGACACGGCGACCAGGCCGCGTTGCTGGCCGCGCTGGGCACACCCTCGGGCTACCCCCATGCCGACGAGTTGACGGCGCACATGGAGGCCCTGCTCAGCCGCAGCCGCGACTTCAAGGCGCACCACGTGGAATCGCTGCTGCCGCGCCTGCAGGCCGAATGCGCCACACCGCAAGAACTGGCCGACCTGAAGGCCGCCTGCAACCGCGCCCAGGACCGCTGGGAACACTACGTGTCAGAGCTGGACACGCTGCAGGGCCTGAACACCGAACTGGCCTTTCAGGGCTACCCCGACACCTTTCAAAAAGCCCGCCGCCTGCAGCGCACGGTGACTTTGTACGTGGGCCCACCCAACAGCGGCAAGACCCACGCCGCCTTTGAACGCCTGGCCCAGGCGCTGGACGGCGCCTACCTGGCGCCGCTGCGGCTGCTGGCGCTGGAAGGGCGTGACCGCCTGGTGGCACGCGGCGTGCCCTGCAGCCTGCTCACGGGTGAAGAAAACGTGCCCGCCGCGCAGGCCCGGGTGGTGAGCAGCACCATCGAGATGGTGTCCACCAACACGCCCATCGACGTGGCCGTGATCGACGAAGCGCAGATGATCTTTGACAACTCGCGCGGCTGGGCCTGGACGCAGGCCATCGTGGCGGTGCCGGCCAAGGAGGTGATCATTATCTGCAGCGCCTACGCGGTGCAGGCGATAGAAAACCTGCTGGGCCTGTGCGGTGAACGCTGCACCGTGCGCAACTTTGAACGCATGCAGCACGTGCAGTTGCTGGCGCAGCCGGTGGCCATGTCGCAGCTGAAGCTGGGCGACGCCGTGGTGGCCTTCAGCCGGCGTGATGTGCTCATGCTGCGCGACCAGATCGCCGCGCAGGGCCACCCGGTGTCGGTCATTTACGGCGCGCTGCCGCCTGAAGTGCGGCGCCGAGAGGCGGAACGTTTTGCCAGCGGTGAAAGCCACATCCTGGTAGCCACCGACGCCATCGGCATGGGCCTGAACCTGCCGATTCGGCGGGTGCTGTTCAGCACGCTGGCCAAGTTTGACGGCCAGGGCGACCGCGAGCTGACTGAAAGCGAAGTGCACCAGATTGCCGGCCGCGCGGGCCGCTACGGCATCCACGAAGAAGGTTTTGTGGGCGTGCTGGCCGAAGCCGAACCCACGGCAATGCGTGCGCTGAAAGACCTGCTGCCCAAGACACCGCGTGCGCCGGCCGACTTCAAGGCCCCGGTGGCGCCCAACGGCTGGCACGTGGACACCATCTCGCTGCGCCTGGGCCGCACCAAGCTGCGCGAGGTGCTGGGTGTGTTCATGGAGCAGCTCAAGCTCGACGACGCGCACTTTGCCGTGGCCGAACTGGAACAGATGCTGGAGCTGTCAGAACAACTGGACCACAGCGCCGCCAGCCTGACGCTCAAAGAGCGTTTCATCTACGCCCAGGCCCCGGTGGACACCCGCACCGACGGCCAGGTGCAAGAGTTCCTGGCCTGGAGCGCCAGCCACGCCAGCACCGGCCAGGCCGGCAAGCCGTGGTTCCTGGACCAGGTGGACGGCCACAGCCGCCTGGAGCGCATGGAACAGGCGCTGCGTGCCTGCACGCTGTGGCTGTGGCTGAGCCTGCGCTTTGAAGGCGTCTACGGCCACAACGAAGAAGTGCTGGCGCTGCGCAGCGCGCTGAATGACGGCATTGAACGCCAGCTCAAGGGCAAGCGCCCGCTGGCGCAGGTGCGCCACGCCCGGCCGCACCGCCGGCGGGGTTGAGGTCTTCGCCCCCTCTCCCGCAAACGGGCGCGGGGGGCAGGACACTCAACTGACCCGCCCCGTGTTCAACCACTGCAACACCGTGGCGTAGAGCTTGCCCGGCTCGGTGGGCTTGGTGACGAAGTCGTCCATGCCGGCCTCGATGCAGCGCGTGCGGTCTTCACCAAAGGCGTTGGCCGTGAACGCCAGGATCGGCATCTTTGCCCCGGCGGGCAACTGGCGGATCAGGCGCGTGGCCTGCAGGCCGTCCAGGTGTGGCATCTGCATGTCCATCAGGATCAGGTCATAGCTGCGCTCGGTGGCCATGGCGTGCGCTTGCAAGCCGTCGTGCGCCACGTCAACCACCAGGCCCGCCACTTCCAGCATCGAGCCCGTGATCTCGCGGTTGATGGGCTCGTCTTCGGCCAGCAACACACGGCAGCCGGCGTGGTGGCGCCGCAGCAGCGCCTCAGCCGGCCCCGCCTGCAGCGGCGGCAGGGCCAAAGGCGCAGCACCCTTCCTGAGCCAGGCCGTAAACCAGAAGGTGCTGCCCACGCCCGGCACGCTTGCAGCGCCTGCATCGCCGCCCATCAGTTGCGCCAGCCGCCGGGTGATGGCCAGGCCCAGCCCGGTGCCGCCATAGCGGCGCGTGGTGGAGTTGTCGGCCTGCTCAAAGGCACTGAACAGACGCT
>CAZUKT010000522.1:0-3486 GCA_964620975.1 uncultured Rubrivivax sp.
TGCTCGACCTCGACTACGCCGAAGATTCGGCCTGCGACACCGACATGAACGTGGTCATGACCGGCGCTGGCGGCTTTGTTGAAGTGCAGGGCACGGCAGAAGGCGCACCGTTTACCCGTGCCGAAATGGACCACTTGCTGGCGCTGGCCGACAAGGGCATTCGCGAACTCAACGCGCTGCAGAAGGCGGCGCTCGGGGTGCGTTGATGCAATTGGTGCTGGCCAGCAACAACGCCAAGAAGCTGAGTGAGTTGCGGGCGCTGCTGGCCGGTGTGGCCGTGCAACTGGTGCCCCAGGGCCAACTGGGCATTGCTGAAGCGGACGAGCCGCATATCACCTTCATCGAAAACGCACTGGCCAAGGCTCGGCATGCGGCGCTGGCATGTGGCGGTGCGGCGCTGGCCGACGACTCGGGTGTATGTGTGGACGCGCTAGGGGGCGCGCCGGGTGTGATCTCGGCGCACTTCGCGAGCGTGGCCCTGCCGATGGTTGAACGTGAGGCGCAACGCGGTTTTCAAGACGCCGCCAACAACGCGCGCCTTTTGCAAGACCTGATGGCCTACCCGGCGCCCGAGGACCGGCGGGCCTGCTTCGTGAGCACACTGGTGGCCGTGCGCCACGCGCAAGACCCGCAGCCGCTGGTGGCGGTGGGCCGCTGGCAGGGGCAGATCCTTACAGCCGCGCAGGGTGACAAGGGCTTTGGCTATGACCCGCTGATGTACATCCCCGATCTCCGCTGCACGGTGGCGCAAATGGACGCACCACTGAAAAACTCCCACAGCCACCGTGCCCGGTCGGTCGCACAGATGCTGGTGCTGCTGCGCGAAGTCTGGTGCTTGTGACCCCACCCCTTGGCGCCGGCGGCGCACCCACAGGACCCGCAGAACTGGTTCTGCAGCGACAGCTTGCGCCTGATAGCGCTGTGCCATTGAGCATTGAGCACTTGATGCGCCCGGGCACCCTGCAACTGGCCACACTGCCGCCCCTGGCGTTGTATGTGCACCTGCCCTGGTGCCTGAAGAAGTGCCCCTACTGCGACTTCAATTCGCACGAATCCAGGGGTGTCTTGCCCGAATCCCAATACCTGGACGCCCTTTGCGCCGACCTGGAAGCCACGCTGCCGCTGGTGTGGGGCCGCCGCGTGGTGAGCGTGTTCATAGGCGGGGGCACGCCCAGCCTCTTTTCGCCAGCGGGCATAGACCGCCTCATTGCCGACATTCGCGCCCGCCTGCCACTGGAGCCGGGCGCCGAAATCACGCTCGAGGCCAACCCCGGCACCTTCGAGCGTGAGCGCTTCAAGGCTTTTCGTGCGGCCGGTGTCACGCGCCTTTCCATCGGCGTGCAGAGCTTTGACGACGCCGCGCTGCAGCGCATCGGCCGTGTGCACGACGCTGCGCAGGCGCATGCCGCCGTGGCCGAGGCGCGTGAGGCCTTTGACACCTTCAACATCGACCTCATGTACGCCCTGCCAGGCCAGACGTTGGCGCAGTTGCAGGCCGACCTGGACACGGCCCTCGCCTACTCGCCGCCGCACCTGAGCATCTACCACCTCACCGTTGAAGCCAACACCGCGTTTGCCGTGCGCCCGCCTGTGCTGCCAGACGACGACAGCGCCAGCGACATGCTTGACCTCATCGTTGACGGCACCACACAGGCCGGCCTGCAGCGCTATGAGGTGTCGGCTTTTGCGCGGCCCGGCCACCGCTGCGCGCACAACCTCAACTACTGGCAGTTTGGTGACTACATCGGCATTGGCGCCGGTGCCCACGGCAAGCTGAGTTTTCCGCACCGTGTGCTGCGCCAGGTGCGTTGGCGCGAACCGGCCGCGTACATGAAAAACGCGCTCGCGGGCAATGCGGTGAGCAACCAGCATGAAGTCGCGCGGCGGGACTTGCCGTTTGAATTCATGCTGGGCGCCTTGCGCCTGCGTGAAGGTTTTGACTGGGCCGACTTCGGCACACGCACCGGCCTGCCGCCTTCAGCGGTGCAAGCGGCGCTGGCTCAGGCCCAGGCCAAGGGCCTGGTGAGCATGGAAGGGGGCCGGGTGCAGCCTACGGTGCGTGGCTTCGATTTCCTGTCAGACCTGCAGGCGATGTTTCTACCGGCCTGAGCCTGGCGGAACCCATCTGCCTGACTCATGGGTCTGTGAAGGGCGCAGGGCCCTTGGGCGGGGCCGCACCACTGTCCAGCGCGGCCAGCGCACGGCGCGACTGGGCCATTTCGTCATGCAGCCAGGTGCGCAGCGCCACCAGGGGCGGCCAGTCGGCCAGGCTGGGTGGGTAGACAAACCAGTAGGTGGCGGATTCGGCGTCGGCATCCGCAATCGCTGGCCCCGGCAGCCGCACCAGGCGGCCGGCCAGCAGGGCGTCGGCGGCAATCAGTTCGCGCACCAGGGCCAGGCCCAGGTCCATTTCCGTGGCCTGCAGCAGCAGGCCGCCGTCGTTGAAATCGGCCACCGGCTTGGCGCGCAGTGTGGTGCCCACCTGTGCCAGCCAACGTGCCCATTCGGCGGCTTCGCCCAGCAGCGGCTCGGCGGCGATGGCCGTCGGCCCCAGTCCCGCCAGGCGTGCGGCGCGTGCTGGTGCGGCCACGGCAATGAGCGCAGCGTCCATCAACTTGTCGGCCTGCAAGCCCCGCCACGGCCCGGTGCCCACACGCAGCCCGGCATGAAAGCCCTCACGCGGCAGGTCGGCCACCGCCTGTGAGGCATGCAAGTCCAGCCGGATGTTGGGGTGGCTGGCGTGCCACGGCCCCATGCGCGGCAGCAGCCAGCGCTGCGCAAACGAAGGCAGCACGCTCAGGCGCAGCGTTTGGGTGCCGCCGCTGGCGGCTTGCAGGGCGGCGCGCACGCCTTCGGCCAGGCCGTCCAGGGCCGGCGACACGGCCTGCTGCAGTGCAGCGCCGGCGGCGTTGAGCACCAGGCTGCGGCCCCGTCGGTCAAACAGGCGCACGCCGAGTTGTGTCTCCAGCAGTTTGATCTGCTGGCTGACGGCGCTGTGTGTCAGGTGCAATTGCAGTGCCGCCGCGCGCAGGTTCTGTGTGCTGGCGGCAGCGCGAAAGGCGGGCAGGGTGTTCAGGGGCAAATGGGCCATGCTGGTAAGCATATCTGAACAGTAGGACGTCAAATGCTCGCTTTTCTGCCGTGCACATGGCCGATATTCTTTCCAGAGCCGACTTGGGAGACACGCCATGAACACCATCACCTGCCACGCTTGTGAGCCCACGCCTGCCCGGCGGGCCAGGGCCGGCCACACCATTGACGCGCTGAAGCAGCGGTTTGCCGCTTGGCGGCAGCGGCGCAGGGACGCGGCCTTGGCACGGGCCCACTGGCGGGCGCTGCTGGCACTGGACGACCGCACGCGGCGGGACCTGGGTCTGGCCGAAGGCGCGCCTGCCTACGATGCCACGCAGGCCGCCATTGACATGGAGCGCTGCCGCTGGTGAGCGCTGCCAGATCAACCCCGCGCCTGCCGGGTCTGGCACGGTA
>CAZUKT010000523.1:0-3484 GCA_964620975.1 uncultured Rubrivivax sp.
CCGCCAGCGCCATGCACCAGGTGGCTGGCTCCGGCACGGCCGTCACGCCTATCCAACCCCCTGCGTAGAGGTCTTGGGTGTCCCACGCCAGGCCCGGTGCCAGGCCGGGCAGGCTGAGCTGGGCAAACTGGCCCAGCGGGCCCTGGCTGTACTGAAAGAGTTGGAAGCGGTCGCCTTGCACGGGGTTGAACCCGGCCAGAAGCTGCACCGCCAAGTGCGCACCGCTGTCGTACAGCACGCTGCCGTTGAAGCTGATCTGGTCATGGCCACGGCCCGCTTGCAGGCCTCCCAGTTCCATGTCCAGCGTGGCCGCAAACTGTGCATTGCCCAGGTCCACGGCCGCTGTGCTGCCGCCAGGCGCGTAGCCGGCCTCAAAGCGGTGGTAGGCGCCGGCGCCCTGGGTGGTGAAGGTGCCGGGGCCGGAGACGTCACCAAAGTAGACGATGTGCGAGCCCGCCGCAGCGCGGATCTCGTTGTGGTTGGCGACACGGTTCCAGAACGTCACCTCTGACCCGCCCGAGGCGATGATGCGGCCGTTGTGGCTGCCCTGCGAGTTGATGACGTCGCCAAAGATGCTGGCGCCGCCAAAGCCGATCTGCACCGTGCTGGCGTTGAGCAGGCCGCTCACGCGCAGCGTGGCGTTGTCCAGGCGGATGAAGCTGCCGCCCTGTGCGGTGTAGAGGCCCTCGATGCGCAGTTCGCCGCCGTTGCGCACTTCAATCACCGAGCCGTCACCACCGCTGTGTGCGGTGCCTGCGATGGTGAGCAGTTCACCCGCGCCCACGCGCACGCCGGGGCTGCTGCCACGGTTGACGAGGTTGGCGTTGATGCGCCCGCTGCCGGTGATGAGGCCCTGGTTGTCGAGCGTGCCTTCCACGGTGATGTGCAGCGGCGTGGCGGCCGTGCCTTGCACCGTGCCCCGGTTCACCAGGCCAGCGGCGATGACGCCGTCGCCCTGCAGCACGCCACTGCGCTCAATGCGCGTGGTGGCGGCGCTGGCCACCAGGCGAGCGCCCTGGCTCAATTGCAGCGTGGCCTGGCTGGCACCTTGGTTGGCGGTGCCCACCACCAGGCTCTTCATGGGGCTGCTCTGGCTGGCCAGCACGGTGACGGCGGCTGCGGGTGCAATCAGCACATCCAGGTGCTGGTTGGGCGCAAAACCGAGGCCGCTGTCCCAACGGCGGGCGTCGTCAAAGCTGCCGCCGGTGGTGCTGCCCCAGGCCAGGGTGCCGGTGGGGGTGAGCAGGCACATGCGGTTGCTGGAGCACGCGCCTGCGACCTGGCCACTGGCGTTGATGCTGCTGCCCACTAGCAGTCTTTCGGTGGCCGAGGCACTGAGGTACGCGTTCAGGTCCACCGGCGAGGCGGCCGTGCTGGCAGCCCACTGCACCACTTCAACATTGCTGGTGCGGTTGAAGCCCGTACCCAGGATCTGGCCGGCGTCGTTGATGCTGCTGGGCAGAAAGCTGTCAAAGCCCGCAGCGGGCGTGGTGGCACGCAAGCTGCCGTTTTCATAGATGAAGCCGGCGGTGCCTGGGCCGGCCAGCTCGGACCCACCCACCACGGTGCCGCTGGCGTTGAGCCCGGTCACCCACGAGCCCGCGCCGCCCAGCGTGCCCAGTTCCCGCGTCACGCCGCCGCTGTACAGCGCGGCCCTGGGGCGGTGTGCCACGCTCAGGCTGCCAGCCACCTGCCCGGCGTTGTTGATGGCCACCGGGTCGCTCATCAGCGGTATCTCGGTGAGTGCGCCACCGGTATTGATCCAGCTGCGCACGTTGCCGCTGTAAATGGTCCGCCCGATCACACTGCGCCCGGCCGGATCAATGCCGTTGGCGAAAGTGGACTCGCCCGCGCCCAGCGCAAGGCCGGCAATGGGTGTGACCGTGGCGCCGAAGAAGGCCGCCTGGTTGCGCCCGGGTGCGCCCACCGTGCCCACGATCAAGCCGCTGTCGCTGATGGCCGTCGCGATGCTGGAATCCAGCGGCGGCTTGGGCAGCAATGTGTAGACGCCGTTTTCGACCTTGAAGGCTGTGCTCAGCCCGCGCGGCACTGCCTCGCTGCCCACCACCACGCCAGCGGCGTTGAGGGCGTTGACGTACTGGCTCATGCCGGGGCTGGCGGGCAGCAACTGCACGTCAAACGTGACGTTGCCGGCCTGCGCTGCGGGCCCTGCGGCCATGCCGCAAACGGCAGCGCAGGCCAAGGCCAGGGCGGAAAAGGGCGGTCGGGCCCGGTGGGGGGTGTGCAAGGCGGTCTCCTCGGTGCACCGCCCAAAGGTGGCGGCACAAGAGGAATCGCGAAGCCGCCAGCAAAAGCGACAGCACACGGGCCCCCCAGATGGGGGTGGCCCGCCCCAGCGGAGTGCTGGGCCGGGGCGGGCTGGGCCGGCTACAAGGCCAGACGCCGGCTCTGCATCAGCAACAGGCCTTCAAAGATCAACGTGTCGGCGGTCTCAAAGGGCAGGCGGGTGATCGGGGCCAGCTTGACAGCCGCGCCCCCGCTCATCAGCAACATGGGCGCCTGCCCCGTGCGCTGCTCCAGCCGCCGCGCCTGGCCTTCAATGGCGCCGGCAATGGCGTGCGCGCCGCCGCTCATGAGCGCGTCGCTGGTGTTGGTGGGGAAGTCCACCACCTCGCCCGTAGGCACCTTCAGCCCGGCGGTGCCCATCTCCAGCGCACGCAGCATGAGCCCAAAGCCGGGCAGGATCAGGCCACCCAGGAAACGGCCCTCGGCGTCGAGTGCGTCCACGGTCACGGCCGTGCCCACCATCACTACCAGCGCCGGGCGCCGTGTGCCCGCCGCCATGACCCGCGATCGGGCGCCGGCCAGCGCCACCCAACGGTCAGCGCCCAGGCGGTTGGGGTAGTCGTAGCCGTTGGTCAGGCCGGCGTCGTGCCGGCTGGGCACCACCCAATGCGGGTCGATGTCCCAGCGCAGGCCGATCTGTTCTTCCACGCGTCGGCGCACGGCGTCGCCGGCCACCACGCAGCCCAGCATGCTGTGGGGTGCAGGCAGGTGTTTCCAGTCGCCGTCGGCGAGGTCGTCAATGGTTTCCAGAAACGACGCGCCTTGCTCCAGCAGCACGGCGCCGGGGTGCGGCGCGGCGTAAAGCGCCCATTTGAGGCGGGTGTTGCCGATGTCGATGGCCAAAAAGCTCATGGGTTGCGCCGCTGTGCAGGGGTGCGCAGGGTAGCAGCGGCAAGGCGGCCCGCTGGCGGGGTGGTCACGGGGGTAAACCATGAGTGCTGCCGCGCCCGGTGTCAGGCCCCATGGGGCCGTGCATGGCATGATCTTTGGTTGACGTTTACGTAAACGTCAAATCAGCGGCCTTTGCCGACGCCGCTGCAACCGCTGCACTGCTGCACTGCTGCAACGTCCCGCCGCCCCGGCCCACCGCCACCGACACGAGCACCCGCCATGACCGACCTGTCTGCCGAAGCCCGCGCCCTTGCCGACTACCGCCCTGTGCACAAGCTGCGCTTCG
>CAZUKT010000524.1:0-3480 GCA_964620975.1 uncultured Rubrivivax sp.
GCCAGCGCCACGCCCGAGCCGGTGGTGCCCACGGCCAGATCCACCTTGTCGTCGGCATAAGCGGCGGTCAGCAGGCTCTTGCCCAGGTCGGGCTTGCCCTGGTCGTCTTTTTCAATCACCACCAGCTTGCGTCCGTTGACGGCCATGGTGCCGCCGGTGGCGTATTGCAGGCCCAGGTTGAAACCCACGATGGTCTGCTTGGCGTAGGCCTCCAGCGGGCCGGTCTTGCCCGCCAGCAGGGCGATCTTGATGTCCTTGCCGGCCTGCGCAAGCGCGGGCAGGTGCAAGGCGCTGGCGGCCGCCAAGGCCAGAAGGGAATGGACAGCAAGCAGGCGACGTTTCATGCAGAACTCCGGCAGGGTGTGATGCCACACAAAGCGCAAGGCGCGTGCCACAGGCACCGCGTTGGTGCAAACCCTGACGAATTCAAGAAAATCGACGCGGTGGCGGATTGAAATGTTCGGTTTTCAATCACATCTGGATCGAAGATGAGCCTATTTCAGACACATCGCATGTCTGAATTTCAATCAACTTTGCGGAGTCGCCAGCAGGTCGGGCCAACGCGCCAGCCTGTCGTAGAGCGCCGCGCGCGACATGCAAAGCTGCCGCGCCACCTGCACCCGGTTGCCGGCGTGCAGCCGCAGCGCCTGCGCAATGGCGGCACGTTCAAGCTCGGCCACCTGCTCGCCCAAGGGGCGCAGCGCTGGCGACGCGCCCGCCGGCACAGCGGCCGCCGTGGCCCGGGGCAGACTTGCGGCCAGCGCCGGCAGCACCACCGGCACCGCCGCATCGGGCAAGGCGCCGGCAAAGTGGTGCGGCTCGAGCACCAGGTCGTCGGTCATCAACGCGGCCTGTTCCAGCACGTTGCGCAACTCGCGGATGTTGCCCGGCCACGCCTGGCGCATCAGCAGCGCCAGCGCCTCGGGCGACACACTGCGCGCCGGCAGGCCGCTGCGGCGGGCGATGTCTTCACTGAGCGATTCCACCAACGCTTCCAGGTCGCCGGCCCGCTCTCGCAGCGCGGGCAGGTGAATGGGCAACACGTTGAGGCGGTAGAACAAGTCGGCGCGGAAGCTGCCCTGCGCCACCATGGCGGCCAGGTCGCGGCTGGTGGCGGCCACGATGCGCACGTCCACCCGCTCCACGCGGTTGCTGCCCAGGGGCTCGATCTCTTGCTCCTGCAGCGCACGCAGCAGCTTGCTCTGCAGCGGCAGTGGCATGTCGCCAATCTCGTCCAGGAACAGCGTGCCGCCGTCGGCCAGCTTGAACTTGCCCTCGCGGCCCTTGCGGTCGGCCCCGGTGTAGGCGCCGGGGGCGACGCCAAAAAATTCGGCTTCCAGCAGTGTTTCGGGCACGGCGGCGATGTTCAGGCCCACAAACGCCCGCGCGGCGCGCCGGCTGGCGGCATGGATGGCGTGCGCCAGCAGTTCCTTGCCGGTACCGGTTTCGCCCAGCAGCAAAGTGGTGCTGTCGGTCTGCGCCACACGCCGCGCCAGGCGCTTGACTTGCAGCGCCGCCGGGCTGGTGCCTATGAAGCTGGCAATGGTGTAACGCGGCCGGCGTTTGTTGACCAATTGGTCGGCCAGCTGATCGGCAATCTGGCGGCGTGCCGCGTCCAGCTCGGCCTGCAGGCGGCTGAACTTGGCGATCAGCGGCTGCATGGTGGTTTCGGGGTGGTCCAGCAACACAAAGCCCACAGCACCAATCACCACACCCTGCTCGTTGCGCAGCGGCAGGCGGCTGACGAGAAAGGTGCCGGCCTGGTTGGTGAGCAGGTCCAGCAAGATGGGCGTGCCGCTGTCGATGACCTGACCCATCAGCGTGTTGGGCACCACGTCTTCTACCGCGCGGCCGACGAAATCGCCCTCGGCGTGCCCCAGCGCGGGCAGAAAGCGGCGGTAGCCGTCGTCGATCCACACGATATGGTGGCTGCGGTCTACCACCATGGTGCCCATGGCGGTGCTGGCAAAGGTGTCAAACATGCTCTGCGCGGCCAGCGCAAGCACACGCTGGGCGTCCAGCGGCATGGGGGGTTTGAGGTCGGGCATGGGTACGGGGTGGGTGGGCGGCAATGTAGCGCGGGCGCGGTGCCTGGTGCCACATGCGGCGCCACCTGCGACGCCACATGCGACGCCACATGCGGGCAGCAGGTTCGGGTTCGCACGGGCCGGCCCCGGCGCTGGGGCTGTTTACGATGCCGGCGCGGCCGTGGCATCAGCCCTGGGCCGACGCAGTCCATCAACAGCAGGAACCCCCCATGACCTCATCCACCCGCCGCCACCTCCTTGTGGCAGGTGCCGCCAGCCTGGCCGCCCCATGGGTGCGGGCGCAGCCGGCCTGGCCCGCCAAACCGGTGACCATCGTCGTGCCCTTCCCGCCCGGCGGCGGCACCGACGCCTTTGCACGGCCACTGTTTGCCATGATGAGCAAGAACCTGGGGCGCCAGTTCGTCATCGACAACAAGGGCGGCGCCGGCGGCACGCTGGGCGCAGGCGTGGCCGCCAAGGCCGCGCCCGACGGCTACACCTTCTTCATGGGCGCGGTGCACCATGCCATCGCCCCCTCGATGTACCCCAAGCTGGACTACAACATCGAGACCGACTTCATCCCCGTGGGCCTGGTCTCCAGCGTGCCGCAGGTCATCGTGGTGAACCCCCAGCGCGTGCAAGCCCGGACGCTGCCGGAGTTTCTGGACTTCGTGCGCAAGAACCCGGGGCGGCTGAACTACGGATCGGCCGGCAATGGCACCTCGCACCACCTGGCGGGCGAGTTGTTCAAGATGCAGACCAAGACCTTCATCACCCACATCCCCTACCGCGGCGCCGGCCCCGCCCTGCAGGACCTGGTCGCCGGGCAGGTGGACATGATGGTCGATGGCCTGGGGTCTTCCGCCGCGCACATCAAGGGCGGCCGGATCCGCGGCATTGCGGTGGCCTCGGACAAGCGGGCACCGGGCTTCCCCGATGTACCCACCTCGGCCGAAGGCGGCGTGCCCACCTATCAGGTGGCCACCTGGTACGGCATCTGGACGCCCAAGGGCACCCCGCGCGAGCTCATCACCGCCATGCAAAACGAGATGCGCAAGGCGCTGAACTCCGACGAGCTCAAGGCCACCTGGACCAGCCTGGGCACCGAAACGCCCAACCTGTGGGGCGACGACTTCGGTAAGTTCGTCGGCGCGGAGATCAAGCGCTGGGCCGAGGTGGTCAAGGGCTCTGGGGCCAAGCTGGATTGAGCGGACGCATCCTTCTCAGCGGGGCCGATGCGCAAGGCATCGCCCGCGTGCGCATCAATGGCGGCACACGCTATTCGCTGCGTCTGTGGCTGGATCGCGAGGCTCTCGCGGCACGTCAACTCACCTCGCTGGACATTGAAGAGGCTCTGCGCCGCGAAAACGTGGACCCGCCTGCTGGCACCGTGCAATCGCTCGACCGCCAGTTCACGGTGCGCATCAACCGCGAGTACCGCACGCCGGAGGAC
>CAZUKT010000525.1:0-3446 GCA_964620975.1 uncultured Rubrivivax sp.
AGATGGCCACCTGTCTGGCTGACCGTGTGCAGCACGTAAGCGCGCAGTTCGGTGGCCAGGACGTTCAGCTCGGTGCGGGACAGCCGGCGCAGGTCTGCCGGGCTGTTGATCTTCTTCAACAACGAATTCATGCTCAGCTTTCGCGCTCTACCACTTTGTCGGCCAGCAGGGCCAGCAGGCCCGCCGCAGGGCCCAGGCCGCTGCGTGCAAGCGCCGCGTGGGCTTGTGCACGCAACTCGTCGGCGTAGGCACGCGCCGCATCCAGCCCCAGCACCGACACGTAGGTGGGTTTGTTGTGGTGCTGGTCCTTGCCAGCTGTCTTGCCCAGCGTCTCGGACGCTTGGGTTACATCAAGAATGTCGTCTACCACCTGAAACGCCAGGCCGATGGCTGCACCGTAGTCGGCCAAGGCTGCGGTGACCGCAGGGCTGGCGCCACCACAGGCCGCACCCATGAGCACACTGCATTGCAGCAGCGCGCCAGTCTTGCGGCGGTGCATGTCGCGCAGCGAGGCTTCGTCAAGCACCCGGCCGATGCTGGCAAGGTCTATGGCCTGCCCACCGGCCATGCCGGCGTGGCCGGCCGAGCGCGCCAGCAGCGATGTCAAACGGGCCTGCAGCGTGGCAGGCATGCCGGCGTCGGGCGTGAGCACTTCAAAAGCCAGCGCCTGCATGGCATTCCCGGCCAACATGGCCTGGGCTTGGCCGTACTGCACGTGTACGGTGGGTTTGCCCCGGCGCAGCACGTCGTTGTCCATGCAGGGCATGTCGTCGTGCACCAGCGAATAGGCATGAATCAATTCCACCGCCACGGCCGCGCGCATGGCCGCCGCGGTGTCGCCCTGCAAAGCCTGGCAGGCCGCCATGACCAGCAAGGGGCGCAGGCGCTTGCCGCCGTCGAGCACGCCGTAACGCATGGCCTGCCCCAGGCCGGCTGGCGCGTCTTCGGGCACCCAATCCTGCAAGGCGGACTCGACCGCCAGCAACTGCGCACCGACCCAGCCGTCCAGGTCATGCAGCCTCATGCAGCGTCCCAGGTCTTGAGCTGTCCGTCTTCCAGCAGCTTGACCTGCGCTTCCACCGCCTCGAGCCTGCTGCGGCAAAAACCGAGCAGCTCAGCGCCCCGGCGGTAACCGTCCAGCAACTGATCCAGGGGCAACTGCCCCCCTTCCATCTGCTGAACCAGCCGGTCCAGCTCAGACAAGGCTTGTTCGTAGCTGGCGGGTTCTTTGGGGGCGGATGCTGCGGTGCGGGCCATTTCAGGGGGCGAAATTCAGAGCCGCATTCTAGACAATCGCCATCGCCAGACGACGCAGGCGCCACGACGGTGGTGGGGCCGCGACCAGGCCGCAGCGGCGGGTCGACGGCCCGTCAGCCCGGCCAGCGGCCCGGCTAGAATCCCGGGCCGCAAGCAGTTGCCTGGGGCTTGCGGTGGCAGAGCCCGTCTTCATCAGGGTTGCCCGCCCAGCCACCGCTGCAAGGCGCCGCCCCAACGCTTGTCCCTTGTCTAGGAGGATCCGGTCGGATCATGTCGGACCTGAGCATCTCCCTTGAAGCTCTAGAGCGCAGCCGCTCTCAACTCCCGGTTACCAGCTACTTTGACGAGGACCTGTTCCGCCGCGAACAGGCTCTTATCTTTGCGCAATCACCCCGCTACCTCGGCCATGAGCTCGCCGTGCCTGCAGTGGGCGACTACCACGTACTGGCCCACGAAGGCGAAGGCCGGGCCTTGATCCGTGCCAGCGACGGCGTGCAGTTGGTGTCCAACGTGTGCCGGCACCGGCAGGCCATCATGCTCAAGGGCCGGGGTCAGACGCAGCAGCAGGTGGTGTGCCCCTTGCACCGCTGGACCTACGATCTGCAGGGCACACTGATTGGCGCCCCGCACTTTGAGCACGACCCGTGCCTCAACCTGCGCAACTACCCGGTACAAAAGTGGCAGGGTTTGTTGTTTGAGGACAACGGGCGCCACGTGGCCACCGACTTGGCCCGGCTCGGCCCCGCCGCAGACCTGGACTTCAGCGGCTACGTTTACGGCCACGCCCATGTGCATGAGTGCGACTACAACTGGAAGACCTTCATCGAGGTCTACCTGGAGGACTACCACGTCGGCCCCTTCCACCCCGGCCTGGGCCAGTTCGTCACCTGTGACGACTTGCGCTGGGAGTTTGGCCAAGAGCATTCGGTGCAGACCGTGGGTGTGAACAAGGCGCTGGCCAAGGCAGGCTCACCGGTCTACCGGCGCTGGCAAGACGAGGTGCTCAGGTTCGGCGACGGCCATGCCCCGCTGCGGGGCGCCATCTGGCTGACCTACTTTCCCACCGTGATGGTGGAGTGGTACCCGCATGTGCTGGTGGTGTCCACGCTCTTTGCCAAAGGCCCGCGCAAGACCACCAACTTGGTGGAGTTCTTCTACCCCGAAGAAGTGGCCGCCTTCGAGCCCGAGATGGTGCAAGCGCAGCAGGCGGCCTACCTGGAAACCTGCATAGAAGACGATGACATTGCACTGCGCATGGACGCCGGCCGCCAGGCGCTGATGGAGCGCGGCGACGACGAATGCGGCCCCTACCAAAGCCCGATGGAAGACGGCATGCAGCACTTTCACGAGTGGTACCGCCGCCAGATGGGTTTGGAGCCACCGTCCGCCTGATGCCGCCGTCGCTGCTGATCGTGGCGTCGTCCTTGCTGTTTGCGGCCATGGGGGTGTGCGTCAAGGAATCGTCCGCGCTTTACAACGCGGGCGAGATCGTCTTCTACCGGTCGATGGTGGGACTGGTGCTGATGGCCGGCACCTTGCGCCTGCGCGGCATCTCCTGGCGCACCCGTGTACCGGGCATGCACCTGGCCCGCAGCGCCAGCGGCACCATGGCCTTGTGCCTGTGGTTCTACGCGCTGGGGGGGTTGCCCCTGGCCACGGCCATGACGCTGAACTACATGTCGTCGGTGTGGATCGCGCTCTTCCTTCTGGGGGGCGCCGTGCTGGTGGCGCCCACGCGCGACGGTGTTGACGGCCGGCTGGTGTCGGCCGTGCTGGTTGGCTTTGCGGGCGTGGGCCTGGTGTTGCGGCCCACCATTGAACAAGACCAGCTCTGGCACGGCCTGATGGGTCTGATGTCGGGGGTGCTTTCGGCCACGGCGTATCTGCAAGTCACGGCGCTGGGACGCGTCGGCGAGCCCGGAGAACGGGTGGTGTTCTATTTTTCCGTCACGGGCATCGTGGCGGGTGCGGCGGTCGATGGCGACCGAGTCCTCATCAGGAAGGCCCAGGTTGTTCAGATACGGAATCACGAAGACAGGTTTGCCAGAGAGGTCTTCCAGGATTTTGATACCGTCTTGGAAATACTTGAGCGACCCACGCAGGCGGTTGACGATGATGGCCTGACAGCGATCCCAGTCAGCGGCAGGTAAAACAGCGCGGGTGCCGGCAACTTGCACAAAGATGCCTCC
>CAZUKT010000526.1:0-3444 GCA_964620975.1 uncultured Rubrivivax sp.
CCAGGATGCGCGGCGCGCGGTACTGGTAGCCGCTGCTGTAGCTCCAGCCGCGGTCGGCGTTGTCGGGGCCGGGTGCGACCATGCCGAAGGGCACCATGGCGGCCGGCGTGACGTGGCCGGTGCCGTCGGTGCCGATGAAGGGGTCGACGTGTTGCGTGAGGTCACCTTTGGCTGCGGACAAGCCCGACACCGCCGCGAGCGTCAGTGCCGCGAGCATCCGCCTGGCGGTCATCGCGACCCCATCAGAAACCACAGCACGCCATCCAGCCGTGCCGCCCAGTCGGCCTCGTTATGGCCTGTGCCTGGCAGCACCGGCGTCATCGCATCGGCCGCCGTGTAGCCACGCTCGCGCAGCACTTCGGCCGCCATCAGGTGCGCCGGGGCGTACAGCGAATCGAGCCAGTCGTCGCCGCGGTCGGTGTAGACGCGGTGGCGGCCGGCCAGCGGCAGTTTCTGGCTCAGATAGGCCATCGTCGCCAGCGGCAGCGCCGCATTGCGCACGCGTTCGCGCCCCCAGGCCGTGGGGCGGCCCACCCAATGCGTGGACAGGCCGGCCGCGCCGCCGAAGACCAGCGGGTACTCGCACAGCGCGTAGATCGAGATCAGCCCGCCCATGCTCGAGCCAACGACGAAGGTGCCCTCCGGCCCCGGCCGCGTGGCAAAGCGCTGGTCGATGGCGGGCTTGAGTTCTTCGACGATGAAGCGCAGGTAGGCGTCGGCCTTGCTGCGCCCGTTGCTGGCGACATCGACATACTCGCGCCGCACGGCTTCGGGCGCAAAGGCCAGAACCTTCTCGGGGTAGTACTCTGCGTAGCGCTCGACCCCGGCGTTCCAGATGCCGACGATGATCGTGTCAGCGATGCGGCCGGCCTTGCGCAGACGGCCGACCGCCACGTCGGCCTGCCAGGACTTGCCGCCGTAGGCATGGCGGCCGTCGAAGAGGTTCTGCCCGTCTTGCATGTACAGCACGTTGTACCGCCTTAGCGGGCTGTAGTCGGCCGGCAGCCAGACATCGACGGCGCGGGCGCCGACGTGCCGCGCGGCAACGTATTCGATGCGTTCGATGCGGCCGGTGCTGACGGTGGGCAGGGGCTGGGCCTGTGCGCTGCCAAGGGCCCACAGGCCTGTTTGGCCAGCGGCCAGTGCGAAGAGGGTGCGTCGGTCCATGGCGGTGCTCCGTGATGCGGCGGGGGGGTGTACTTCAGCGAGCCTGCGCCCAGATCATTCTGCCGTTGGTGGGTCGGCCGCGAAGGCCGCGCGTCGCAGCATGGCGCACCCCATGGGCACGAGCGTGGCCGCGCCTTGTTGCAGGCGCAGCGGCGGTGCCTGCCAGGGGTGCTCGGTGTCCGACCTTGGCGCGTGCTGCACCGTGAAACCCAGGTCGGGCTGACCGGTGTGCAAGACCACCGGCGACTGCGCCTGTGCCGGGTCGGCGGGCCAAAGCTCCTGGTCGTGCAGCGCACTGCCGGCGTAGGTCTTGAGGGCGCGGCTGCGGTGCGGCACGGGTTGCACAAACTGCAGTGCGCCGCGCAACACGGCGTGTTGTTCGCCCCCGGCGTAGGGCAGCATGCGCACGGCAGCGCCAAAGCCCAGAGTGATGCGTTCGTCAGCGCCCCAGGTGCGGTCGATGACGATGAATCCGCCTTCTTCGCGCACGCCGTCCACCGTGCGCCCTTGCACACACACGGACACGGTCGTGGCCCAGCCGGGCCGCCGTAGATGCAAGGCCAGCGCGGTGGGCGGCTGGCAGGCCACCTGCAGGCGAATCTCGTCCTCGAACGGGTAGTTCGTATGCTGCGTGATCTGCACCCGGGCGCCGGCCACCTGCGTGTCCACTGCGCCCGGGCCGTAGAGCATCAACACCAGGCCCCGGCCACCGGGCAGTGCCATCCACATGCGGCTCACGTAGTGCGGCAGCAAGCGCATCGCATTGGGGTTGCAGCAGCAGGCCACGTCTTCGTGTGTGGGTGAGAACTTGAATCGGCCGTGGTGGCCGGCGAGCCACGAGTAACTGTCGGGCCGGCGTGCGGTGGCGGCCAGACGGGTGTCGCAGGCCAGGTAGTTGATGGCGCTGCCGTCGGCAAGGCGGGCACCCTGCGCGGCGTTGAATGCCAGGGTCTCGATCCAGTCGGCCAGCGCAGGGTCGCCAAGGGCCTGCACGGCCTGGGTCAGGCTGAACAGCAGTTCGGTGAGCGTGCAGTACTCGTAGCCGATCTCGGGCGTGGGCGGGCCGCGCAGGCTTTCGTCGCCCACCAGCGCACCGCTGGGCGTGCAGTAGCGGCGCAGCTTGGCCAGCGCGGCCTCGTGCAGGGCCCTGTCATGCGGTGCCGCCCACAGCACAGCACGCAGGTGCTCGGCGGTGTGCACGGCGTGGCCGGCCAGCGGGCGGCGCGGGTCACACAGCGCGGCAGGTGCCATGTCGTCGTTCTGGAAGGGCAAGGGCAGGCGCGCAAAGTCGGCGTACATCCGCTGGGCAAAGTCGCGATAACGGGCATCGCCCGTCAAACCGTGCAGCCACTGCAACACGTCGATGAAACACAGGCCGTGGGTCATGCCGGTGATGTCTTGCGCCCTGGCCGGCAGGCTGAAGGCCAGGCGTCCATCGGCATGGCGCGCCAGCGTCAGGTCCACGGCGGCACGCACGGCGGCCAGGCAAGAGGCGTCACCCGTGAACTCGTGCAAGGCCAGCAGCGGCAGCAGCGCCCGGCTCTGCGCCCACAGTTCGCCGTTCTCGGCAGCACCGTGGGCGTAGCGCGTGGCGGGGGTGTAGATGCCGATGTAGCCGTCTTCGTCTTGCGTGGCCATGAGCGCCTGCAGCAGCGCAGACACGCGGGCCTGGTGCTCGGGCAGGCCGGCCATGAAGGCCATCATCGTGGTGCCCCACAGCCAGTTGCCGCGTGTTTCGGCGTCCCACCAGCTTTGCTGTTCTGGGGTGGCGCCTATGCGCTGGCTGAAGAGGTCGGTGGCGGCGCGGGGCGTCAGCCGGTCCAGGCAGCCGGCGTAGCCCTGCTGCAGGTCTCGACGCATCTGGGCACGCATCCAGCCCAGCGGAAGAATGTCGCCCAGCGGCAGCACCGACAGCGCGCCCGTTGCATCAGGACGATGGGTATTCATGTGCGTCCTTGGTGGCCGTCTCGGGGCGGAGGTAGGGCCGGGCCAGGTCCTCGAGGCCGCGTGCGGCAAAGGGGTCGTGTCCGCAGAGCATCTCGATGTCGCGATAGTCGCCAGGCGCAAAGCGAGAGCCGCCGAAGGACCAGGGCAACTCGGACGCGGCCGACATGCAATGCAGCACCAGCGCCCGCCTGAAGCCGCTGCTGCGCCGGTTGTCCAGGCTGCGGTGCAGTGTGTAGCCGTTGAAAAACACCACCGAACCGGCGCTCACTTCGGCCGCCACGCCGCCATCGGCCGGCCAGCGCGGGCTGTCCCAGCCGCGCGATTCGGGTG
>CAZUKT010000527.1:0-3167 GCA_964620975.1 uncultured Rubrivivax sp.
CCACATCACCAAGCCGGTGCTTGGGGCCAAGAGCGCGTCTGCCATGTGCATAGCGGGTCTCCGGTGGGCGCCCTGGCGGTGGCGCGACGGGCGAGTATCACAAAAGTAAGAAGAATTCAAAGTGGTTCATATCAAGGCGGACGCACTTGGCGCCTGGGCCAGGGTTTGGCCTGTGGTGGGCATTGCGGCCGCACGCCGGCCTGGGCCGCCCGTGCAGGCCGCGCCTTGACGTGCGTCAGCCGGCGTGGGGTGGGGCGTCTCTAGAGTGCCGACATGGCCAGTGCCGGCTCACCTGCCGGCAGGGCACGTGCCGGAGCGCATCAATGGGTTCTGTAGGAATCAGCCTGCTCATGCTGCTGGGTGCAGCCGGGTTTGCCTGGCTGGCCTGGCGCAAGCTGGCCGTGGTGGTGGCATTGCAGCCCCAGGTGCGTTGGGACCAACCATGGCAGCGCATGCGCAGCGTGCTGCGCAACGGCTTCTTGCAGCAGCGCATGGTGCAGCGTGAATGGCGCCCGGGGCTCATGCACGCGGTGATCTTCCTGGGCTTCATGTCGCTGCTGGTGCGCAAGCTGCAGTTGCTGGCCATCGGATTCTCGGAAACCTTTGTCTGGCCCGACGCCTTTGGTGGCCCTTTTGCGGCCTTCAAGGACGGTGTGGAAGTGGCCGTGACGCTGGCCGTGCTGTACGCCTTTTACCGCCGCTTTGTGTTGCACCCCAAGCGGCTGGAGCCCAACCGCGAAGCGATCCTGGTGCTGGGCCTGATCCTGGCCATCATGCTGACCGACTTTGCTTTTGACGGCTTCCGGTTTGTGCTGCTGGCACCCAGCGTGCCGGGCATTGCCCACGAGGCGCACTACGCCTGGGCCGGCAGTGCCGTGGCGCAGATGTTTTCTGGCCTGTCGCCCACAGCGCTGCAAGCGGGTTATGTGCTGAGCTACTGGACGCAGATGGTGGTGGTGTTCAGCTTTTTGGTGCTGCTGCCGGCGGGCGAGCACTTTCACATCGTCACGGCCTTGCCCGCACTGTTTTTCCGCCGTGGCCGGCCCGCCCACCGCGTGCCCGGCGTGGACATCAACAAGCTGATGGAGGCCACCGAAGAAGCCGACATGCAGGCCGGCGCCCGCACCGTGCGTGACCTGAACTGGAAGGAAGGGCTGGACGCCTTCACCTGCACCGAATGCGGCCGCTGCAAAGACGCCTGCCCCACCTTCCTGACTGGCAAACCGCTGTCGTTGAAGATGGTGAACGACGCCGTCAAGCACCACATGGTGGAGCAGCGGGGCCTCATCATCGCCAAGGATCCCAAGAGTGAACTGCCGGCGCTGCTGGGCACCGTCATCAGCGACGACACCTTGTGGGCCTGCACCAGCTGCGGCTACTGCGAAGCGGCCTGCCCCATTGAACTGGAGCACCTGGACAAGTTCTTCCGCCTGCGCCAGCACCAGGTGATGATCGCGGGCGAGTTTCCGCACGAGTTGAAGAAGGTCTTTGAGGCCTATGAATCGCAAGGCAACCCCTGGGGCCTGCAGGCCAGCCAGCGTGCCGACTGGGCCAAGGGGCTGGACGTGCCGGTGGTGAGCACGGCCGAAGAAGTGGCAGGGCTGGACGTGCTCTTTTACGTGGGCTCGGCCATGTCGTATGACCCGCGGGGCCAGAAGATCGCCCGCGCCTTTGCCGCCGTGCTGAAGGCCGCCGGCGTGAAGTTCGGCATCCTGGGTGCGCTTGAGGGATCCACCGGCGAATGTGTGCGCCGCGTGGGCAACGAGATGCTGTTCCAGCAAATGGCCGGCACGCTGGTGGAAAGACTCAACGGCGTGGGCGCCAAGCGCATCGTCACCTGCGACCCGCACGCGCTTAATTCATTGCGCAACGAATACCCTGAATTTGGCGGCACCTTTGACGTGGTGCACCACAGCCAGTTCATTGCCGAACTGTTGGCGCAAGGGCGCATCCAGGTCAAGGCAGACTTGCAGCGCGTGGTCTTCCACGACCCCTGTTATCTGGGCCGCCACAACGGCGAATACGACGCCCCGCGCCACGTGCTGGCGCGCCTGAGCAGCGACACGCCGCTGGAGATGCCGCTGTCGCGCGAAAAGGCCATGTGCTGCGGTGCCGGCGGGGGCCGCATGTGGATGGAAGAGACCATCGGCAAGCGCATCAACATCCTGCGTGTGGAGCAGGCGCTGGAAACCACGCCCAAGACCATCGCCACGGCCTGCCCGTATTGCGCCGTGATGGTGGGTGACGGGCTGGGTGCGCTCAACCAGGGGGAAGCCGTGGCTTCGCGGGACATTGCCGAGCTGGTGGCCGAGGCGCTGCTGCCCGGCCCGCACGCGAGGGCCTGAGCATGGCCACGCGTGCGACGACACACGCCATGGCCATCGCGCCGCTTCAGCGGGCGGCTGCCGCCCCGGCCCTGAAGGAAGCTGACGCTGTGGTGGCACTTGCGGCCCTGTTGCAGAAGTTGCGCCTGCGTGCCTTTTTTGCCCTGGTCTGGGGGCACGGCGTTGAGCAGATGAACGCGCCGCCGGCCGACCTGTCCGCGCATTGCGGCCATGGTGTGCCCTGTGCGGTGGGCCCACCGGTGAGCTACGCATGTTGCTGACGGGCAATGCCATGGCCACCGACAGGCCTTGCGTGACCGCCGCGTGGCTGGCGTACGAAGCTGAACTGCGCGGCTACCTTCGGCACCGCCTGGCTGACCAGGCCGATGCGGATGACCTGCTGCAAGAGGTATTCGTCAAGGTCCTGCGCCAGGGCCCGGCCTTTTGTAGCCTGCACAACCCGCGCGCCTGGCTGTTTCAAGTGGCGCGCAACTTGCTCGTGGACCGGCTGCGTGCACGCCGCGTGCTGGAGACGCTGCCGGATGACCTGCCCGACCCGGCACCCCTGCTGCGGGAGGCGATCGACCCGGTCGACGCGCTGGCCGGCTGCCTGCAGCGCAGCCTGCATGAGTTGCCGGTTCGGGATGGGGCCATCCTGCAGGCCTGCGACCTGGTTGGGCAGACGCTGGCCGACTTTGCCCAGGCCCAGGGCCTGAGCCTGCCGGCGGCCAAGTCACGCCTGTTGCGGGCACGCCAGCGGCTGCGGCAACACCTTGTGCAGGTTTGCCAGGTGCAATTTGATGCCGACGGCGCGGCGGTAGCGAGGATGGAATAGGGGAGGGC
>CAZUKT010000527.1:3207-3443 GCA_964620975.1 uncultured Rubrivivax sp.
GATGCCGACGGGCGTGTAGGTGGCCATCTGCAAAGGCCGCAAGTGCCGCCACCAGAACCAGCGGCCCAGCAAGGCCGAACCCATCCGATGTGAATCCTTTTCGTTGCTTCTTCGTCTCCACAAGCAGAGGTGAAGAAGTGACTGGATTGACTCTGTCCCAGCGCATGTGGCGCACATGGTGCACACGGCCCATGGGGCAACTGCGCCAGCGCCACCCGCGAGCATTGCTGCTCGTG
>CAZUKT010000528.1:0-862 GCA_964620975.1 uncultured Rubrivivax sp.
GAAACATCAGCGCGTCGGTGGCCAGGTAGTCCACCAGCGTTGAAGGCGGCTGCCCGGGCTCGGCGCCGCTGAGGTGGCGCGTGTAGTTCTCGATGCCTTTGCAGTGGCCCACCTCTTGCAGCATTTCAAGGTCAAAGCGTGTGCGCTGCTCGATGCGCTGCGCTTCGACAAGCTTGCCGTTCTTCACAAACTCGTCAAGCCGCGTGCGCAGTTCGTCCTTGATGGTGGCAATGGCGCCCACCACGCGGTCTCGCGGCGTCACGTAGTGGCTGCTGGGGTAAACCGTGAAGCGCGGAATCTTCTGCCGCACGCGGCCCGTCAGCGGGTCCAACAACTGCAGGGTTTCGATCTCGTCATCAAAGAGATCGATGCGCAAAGCCAGTTCGCTGTGTTCGGCCGGAAACACGTCAATGGTGTCGCCACGCACACGAAAACTGCCACGTGAAAAGTCGATCTCGTTGCGCTTGTATTGCATGCGGATCAGTTGCTGGATCACGTCGCGCTGGCCCAGCTTGTCGCCGGCGCGCAGCGTCATCACCATCTTGTGATAGTCGCCCGGGTTGCCGATGCCATAGATGGCACTCACACTGGCCACGATGATAACGTCGCGCCGCTCCAGCAAGCTCTTGGTGGCACTCAAGCGCATCTGCTCAATGTGTTCGTTGATGGCGCTGTCCTTTTCAATGAACAGGTCGCGCTGCGGCACGTAGGCTTCAGGCTGGTAGTAGTCGTAGTAGCTGACGAAGTACTCCACCGCATTCTTGGGAAAGAAATCGCGGAACTCGCTGTACAGCTGCGCGGCCAGCGTCTTGTTGGGTGCAAACACGATGGCCGGGCGCCCGGTGCGCGCAATCACATTGGC
>CAZUKT010000528.1:872-3144 GCA_964620975.1 uncultured Rubrivivax sp.
GCCCGAGCCGGTGATACCCAGCAAGGTCTGGAAGGTCAGGCCATCGGCAATGCCGTCCACAAGCTGCTGTATGGCGGTGGGCTGGTCGCCAGCCGGCGGGAAGGGCTGGAAGAGCTGAAACGGCGAGTCGGGAAACGACACGAACTCGCCCTCGGCGGCCGTTTGGTTGTATGGGATGGCTTCGGCAAGGGCGGTCATTCGGGATTTCCCGTAAGGCGGACATTTAGAATCTGCGGCGTCCGCCAGGCAACGACGCGCCGTGCGGACAACCTCTCAGCGTAGCGCAGAGCAGCCGCCGGTGCCACCGCCGGGGCAACGCCGCCGACACCACCGTCAGGAACCCGCCCATGTCCGCATCGATCTTCACCGCCGTTGAAATGGCACCCCGTGACCCCATCCTGGGTCTGAACGAACAGTTCAACGCCGATCCCAACCCCGCCAAGGTCAACCTGGGCGTGGGTGTGTACTTCAACGACGAGGGCAAGTTGCCCGTGCTGCGCTGCGTGGCCGAGGCCGAACGGCAGTTGCTGGCGGCCCCCAAGCCCAAGAACTACTTGCCGATAGATGGCATTGCTGTGTACGACAAGGCCGTGCAAGGCCTTGTGTTTGGCGCCGAAAGCGACGCCGTCAAGACCGGCCGCGTGGCCACAGTGCAGGCCATCGGGGGCACCGGCGGCCTCAAGGTCGGTGCCGACTTCCTGAAACGCCTGAACCCCGCAGCCAAGGTGCTGATCAGCGACCCGAGCTGGGAAAACCACCGCGCCCTGTTCACCAACGCCGGCTTCATGGTCGAAAGCTACCCGTATTACGACGCGGCCACACGCGGCATACGCTTTGACGACATGCTGGCCGCCCTGCGCGGCGCGCCGGCAGGTACTGTGGTGGTGTTGCACGCCTGCTGCCACAACCCCACGGGCTGCGACATCACGCCAGCGCAGTGGGAGCAAGTGGCTGCGGTCTGCCAAAGCGCTGGCTTGGTGCCCTTCCTGGACATGGCCTATCAGGGCTTTGGCGTCGGCATTGCAGAAGACGGCGCGGCCGTTCAGTGTTTCTTGCGCACGGGCATGAACTTCTTTGTCTCGACCTCGTTTTCCAAGAGCTTTTCGCTTTACGGCGAGCGCGTGGGCGCACTGAGCGTGGTGTGCGGCAACAGCGAAGAATGCGGCCGCGTGTTGAGCCAGTTGAAGATCGTGATCCGCACCAACTACAGCACCCCCCCCACTTTTGGCGCTACCGTGGTGGCCACCGTTCTGACCACGCCGGCATTGCGTGCGATGTGGGAAGAAGAACTCGGCGGCATGCGCGAGCGCATCAAGGCCATGCGCCACACGCTCGTGGCCAAGCTGCAAGCTGCGGGCGTGCAGGGCGACCTGTCCTACATCACCAGCCAGATGGGCATGTTCAGCTACTCCGGCCTGGCCAAGGAGCAGATGCAGCGCCTGCGCGGCGAGTTTGGCGTCTACGGCGTCGACTCCGGCCGCATCTGCGTGGCCGCGCTGAACACCCACAACATCGGTGGCGTGGCCAGCGCCTTGGCGCGGGTGATGTAGCCGGGGTACGGGGTCTGGCTTGTTGCGCCGCGATGCAGCCACGCGGCTATCCGGCCCCGCATGGGTACTTCTGCGGGTTTGAAATGATCCGTTCGCAGGCAAGATTGGGTAGTTCGGCCTAATTTTGCTGCAGCGCAACAAAAGTAGGTCTACAGTCAGCGCCGTCTCAGGTAACGCGGCGCATGATGCGACCTGGCCCCAAGCTGTAGACCGGAGAGTGACGATGCTGTACCAGATGTATGAAACCCAACGTGCGCTGATGTCGCCGTTTTCCGAGTTCGCCAGCGCTTCGGCCAAGCTCTACGCGCACCCGCTCTCGCCCTTTGCGCACACGCCCATGGCCGAGCGCGTGTCAGCCGGTTTTGACTTGGTGCACCGCCTGGCCAAGGAATACGAAAAGCCGCCTTTTGCCATCACGTCGGCCAAGGTTGGCGGCGTCGAGATCGCGGTGCAAGAGCAGGTGGCCATGACCAAGCCCTTCTGCCGTCTGCTGCGCTTCAAGCGCTTCACAGACAACGCGCAGGCGCTGGACCAGATGAAGGGCCAGCCTTCGGTGCTGGTGGTGGCACCACTGTCAGGGCACCACGCCACGCTGCTGCGTGACACCGTCACCAGCCTGCTGCAGGACCACAAGGTCTTCATCACCGACTGGACCGACGCCCGCATGGTGCCGCTGTCCGAAGGCCCGTTCCACCTGGACGACTACGTCGAGTACGTGCAGG
>CAZUKT010000528.1:3154-3441 GCA_964620975.1 uncultured Rubrivivax sp.
AGGAATTCATCCGCCACATCGGGCCCGATGTGCACGTCATCTCGGTGTGCCAGCCCACGGTGCCGGTGCTGGCGGCCGTGTCGTTGATGGCCAGCCGTGGCGAAACCACTCCACTGACCATGACCATGATGGGTGGCCCCATTGACGCCCGCAAGAGCCCCACATCCGTCAACGACCTGGCCGTCAACAAGAGCCATAGCTGGTTCGAGAACAACGTGATCTACCGCGTGCCGCAAAACTTTGCCGGCGCCGGCAGGCGTGTGTATCCGGGCTTCATGCAGTACACA
>CAZUKT010000529.1:0-1857 GCA_964620975.1 uncultured Rubrivivax sp.
GCGGTGGCGCCGGGCCTGGTGCTGGAGCGCATCGAGCCCAAGAGTGCCGTGCTGCGCTGGCGTGACATGCGCATTTCGCTGCCGCTGTAATTGCGGCCGCCCTGGCCGCGAGGCCCGGCCCGGCAGGCCACGCGGCATCAGCGCAAGGCCTCCACGGGCTGCAGCGCCAGCGCCTGTCGCACGTGCCGCCATGCGGCGGCGGCGGTGATGAGCACGGTGGCCGCAGCGGCCACTGCCAGCGGCAGGCCCAGCCCCGCAGCGCTGCCGATGCGGTCCACAAAACCGGACAGGTAGCGCTCACCCAGCCAGGCCGCCAGCGGCAGGCCAATCAAGGCGGCCAGCCCCAACGGTGCGGCAAATTCGGCCGCCACCTGGCGCGTGATGTCGGCATGGCCCGCACCGTGCAAGCGGTGCAACACCAGCTCGGTGCGGCGGCGGCGCAGCGTGTCGGCCACCAGCGCGTAAGCACCCAGCATGGCCACACCCATGGCCAGCAAGGCCACGGCAGCCAGGATCGTCGTCAGTTGTTCTTCTTGCCGGTAAGCCTCTGCCCGCTGCTCGTCGGCGGTCTTGACGATGCGCAGCAAGGGCGGGCCGTGCGTCTTCCAGATGTCTTCCAGCGCCTGCCGCAAGGCTGGCAGGTCGGGGCCGTGCACGGTCAGGTCCCACTGCGGTTCGTCGGAAAGCAAGAAGCCTTGTGGCATGGCCGGCGAGCGTGCCGATTCCTGCTTCACGTCATTCACCACCGCCACCACACGCCGCAGTTCCTGGCCTTCTTGCATGTGGCTGCCGCCGCCACGCAGCAGCGCGCCCACGGCGGCCTGCGGATTGGCAAAACCCAGCGCCCGTGCGGCCTTGGCATCGATCACCAGGCGTGCTTCGCCCAGGCCCGTCTGCACGCTGCCGGCCAGCAGCTTCATGCCGTAGGTTGCAAAGAAGCCTGGCGACACAAAGGTCAGGCGCAGCACCTGCTTGTGCTGGCTGGGGCTGACGTGCAGTTCGGCCTGGCCCTGGGTGTCCAATGCCGGCCGCGCGGTGCTGAAGGCCCAGTGCTGTATCGCCGGGTGCTGCCGCACGGCGGCCATGAAGGGGCCCAGCTCGGGCACGAAGTCGCGCTCGACCATGGCGCTCAGCACCAGCCGGTTGTGGGTGGCAAAACCGCGGTCGGCATGCAACAGGTGCTGGTGCTGCAGTGCCAGCACGCCGGCCATGGCCAGCAGCAGCAAGGAGCCGGCAAGTTGCAGCGTCAGCAAACCCTGGCGCACGCGCCGGCCCCAGGGGCCCTCACTGGCGGTGCGGCCTTGCAAGGCCGGGGCGGGCGGCTGGCGCAATGCCAGCCACGCCGGCACCGCCAGCGTTAGCGGCAGCAGCACCGCCACGCAGGCCACCAGGCCCGCCACGGCGCGCCAGGGCAAGGGGTCGGCCACCGGATGGGCCGGCGCCAGGCCGACCCAGTTGGCCACGGCCGGCGCCACCCACCAGGCCAGCAGCGTGGCGCCTGCGGCGCTTAGCAGCAGCGGCAGCAGCGCTTGCAGTGCCCACAGTTGCAGCAGTTGCGTGCTCTGCGCGCCCAGGCTGCGCCGCAGCGCGGTTTCGCGCTGCCGCTGCAGCAGGCTGGCGGCCTGCAAATTCATGTGGTTGAAGGCCGCCAGCACCAGCAGCAGTGCGCTGGCCGCAGCAACGGCGCCCAGCAATTGCCAGCGCAGGGCGTTGCCGTCGCCTTCAAAAGGTAACTGGGTCAGCGTCAGTCCGCGGAAGAGGGCCGCGTCTCGTGCGCCGTCCGGCCCGGCCTTCCAGTCGGCGGGCAGTTCGGCGTACGCCGGGTTGGCGACGAAGGCCTCACGCATCCAGCCGCCC
>CAZUKT010000529.1:1867-2923 GCA_964620975.1 uncultured Rubrivivax sp.
TGGTGCACCGATGTACCGGGGCGCAGCCGCGCATAGACGCGGCCATTGATCAGGTAGATCGCCTTCCGTTCGTCCTGGGGCTTGGCGTTGCCTTGTGTCTCATAGCCAACCATCGCCTCGTGCCGGCCCTGTGAGCTGCGTGGATCGGGGTTGGGGATGACGGCCGTGACGGCATAGACCTTGCCACGCGACTCGACGCTGCGGCCCAGCGTCTGCGCCAACGGCAACTCGCCCCACAGCTTGCGCGCGAGGCTGGGTGTGATGGCAATGGCATCAAACCGCTCCAGTGCCGCCGTCAGATCGCCGTGCAGGGCTTTCAGGCCAAACAGCGGCACGAGGTCGGGGTCGGCCACCAGCAGGGACACCATCTGCAGGTTGCCCTGGATGCGCACACTCAAGGTGTCTTCGCTGGTGCGGCTGATCAGGTCCAGCGGCACTTGGCGCGTCTTGAGCATGGGCGCAAACGACACCGGCGAGGCGGTGAACCACGGGCTGGGATAACCGGGCGGGTTGCCTTTGAAGTCCAGCACCACCACACGCCCGGGATCGGGGACGCCGGGATCGGGGTCGGACAGTGCCATGGCCAGCAGCGCCACCAGCAGGCACACACCCATGGCCAGCGTCAGCCCCGCCACGGCCACTGCCGTGGCAGCGCTGCGGCTGCGCAGACCACGCAGTGCGTCCTGCAGCAGCGCGTTCATGCCCAGGCCCCGGCCTGCGCGTCCACCAGCACGCGGCCGTCGAGCAGGCGCACCGTTCGCGAGGCCAGCGCCGCATGTTCAGCGCTGTGGGTCACCACCACCAGCGTCGTGCCTTCGTCGTTGAGCTCGCGCAGCAGGCGCATCACCTCGTGGCCGTGGGCGCTGTCGAGGTTGCCGGTGGGCTCGTCGGCCAGCAGCAGCGCCGGCCGTGCGGCGATGGCGCGTGCGATGGCCACACGCTGCTGCTGGCCGCCGCTGAGCTGGCTGGGGTGGTGGGTGGCGCGGTGCGCCAGGTTGAGCCGCTCCAGCACCTCGGCCACGCGGGCGCGCTGCGCATCTGCGGGCAAGGGGCCGT
>CAZUKT010000529.1:2933-3429 GCA_964620975.1 uncultured Rubrivivax sp.
CGCGAGCAACACGTTGTCGTGCACCGTCATCTCGTCCACCAGGTTGAAGCTCTGGAAGACAAAGCCGATGCGGCCACGGCGCAGGGTGGCCAGCTCGCGGGCGGACTTGCCGGCCACGTCCTGGCCCTGCAAGCGGTAGCTGCCGCTGCTGGGGCTGTCCAGCAGGCCCAGCAGGCCCAGCAGCGTGGACTTGCCGCAGCCAGACGGGCCAGTGACGGCCACGTATTCACCGGCTTCAATGTGCAGGTCAATCGCGTCGAGTGCGGTCGTTTGCACGTCACCCGTGCGGTGTTGTTTGCTCAGTTGCTGCAGTTCGATCATGGCAATGCCAGCCTTTCGGCGTCAGAGGGGGGTTGGGATATCAGGACTTGGTCACCGGCTTGCAGGCCGGCCAGCACTTCCACCTGGCCGGCCGCGCGCCGGCCCAGTTGCACCGTGCGGCGCTGCAGCGTGCGGCCCTGCAGCACGTACAGCCGGGTCTGCACGCCGGGGCCTT
>CAZUKT010000530.1:0-1315 GCA_964620975.1 uncultured Rubrivivax sp.
ACCCGCGACAACACGCGGCTTCTGGCGCGATCAGACGAAAAAAAGCCCCAACCGAGAGTGGTTGGGGCTTATGGAATGGTGGATCCGGGGGGAATCGAACCCCCGTCCGCAAGCCATCACCGGACGGTTCTACATGCGTAGCTGACTGATTTGGATTTAACGGCCCTGGTCGCGCAGCAGCACGCTACCTTGGCCCCGAGTCATTTGGTTTTAGGCCCACTGCGAATGACACGCAGCAGGACGAGCCTATGTGAATGACCTTGCAGTCAGTGACCTTTCGATCTCAGACCCAGCCCATAGACAAGCTGGTGCAAGGCTCTCCGGTTTTAAGCGGCGAGGGCGTACGTTTGATCGTTCGCAGTTACTTTGTTTCCAGTGGATTTACGAGCGAACTGGTGCTCGGCATGCCCCGCGCCGACTCCGTACCCACGTCGAAGCCAGGTCGGACCCAGACCCTGGATGTTAGGCCATATCCAGCCATTGCAAGAGCTCATCGTGGCCGTGGAGCACACCGTCGGCACCCCAGGCCTCCACGGGGGCGCCCGGCCCGAGGTAGCCCCAGGCGGCGGCAAGAGTGGCCATGCCTGCGGCTCGGCCGGCTTGCACGTCACGTGGGTCGTCGCCCACGTAAACACAGTCCACAGGCGCCAAGCCCAGTTGTCGTGCCGCCTCAAGCAGCGGGGCCGGATGAGGTTTGGTGTGCGGTGTGCTGTCGCCACCCACAAGAACCCCGGTGACCGGCAAGCACCCCAGTGCACGGGTCAGCGGTGCGGCCAGGTGCAGTGACTTGTTGGTGACGATGCCCCAGGGCACGCAACGCACCGCCAGCCCCGAAATCAACGCCTCCGTGCCCGAAAACGCCACGGTTTGACGCAGCATGCGCGCTTCGTACAGGGCCAGGAACTCGTCACGCACGGCGGCATAGCCCACCTCGCCGGGCACCATGGCCAATGCGGCACCCAGCATGCCCCGTGCACCCGAACCCGCATGCAGCCTCAAGTGGCTGTAGTGCAAGGCCGGCAGGTTTCGCATTGCGCGCATGTCGTTGGCTGTGCCGGCCAGGTCGGGCGCGCTGTCAACCAGGGTGCCGTCCAGGTCAAACAGCACCGCCTTCACACGGGCCATCAGCCAGCTCGGCGGCAGGCCACCAGGTAGTTGACGCTGGTGTTGGCCGACAACCAATAGCGCTTGGTGAACGGGTTGTATTCAAGCCCGCAACTGCCCTGCGCCGTGAGACCGGCATTGCGGCACCACCGCGCCAGTTCACTGGGCCTGATGAATTTTGCATAGTCGTGCGTGCCCTTGGGCAGCAAGC
>CAZUKT010000530.1:1325-2048 GCA_964620975.1 uncultured Rubrivivax sp.
CGGCACCGAGTACGGCAAAAAGGTAGGCCTTCGGATTGCGATTGAGTGTGGAGAAGAACACCCAGCCACCAGGCTTGACCAGCGTGCTGCAGGCCTGGATCACCGCAGCCGGGTCGGGCACGTGTTCAAGCATTTCCATGCAGGTGACCGCATCGAAGCTGCCCGGCTGCTCAGCGGCCAGCGCCTCGGTGGCGATTTCGCGGTACTCGATGTTTTGTACCCCCGCCTCCAGTGCATGCAACCGTGCCACGCCCAGGGGCTTTGCCGCCAGGTCGATGCCCGTGACACGCGCCGCGCGTGCCGCCATGGACTCGGCCAGGATGCCTCCGCCGCAGCCCACATCAAGCACATGCTTGCCGCGCAGGCCGGCCAGTTCATCGATCCAGGCCAGACGCAGGGGGTTGATCTGGTGCAGCGGACGAAACTCGCTGTCGGGATCCCACCAGCGGTGCGCAAGGTCACTGAACTTGGCGAGTTCCTGGGCGTCGACGTTTTGCATGCGGCGATGTTACTCATAGGGACGACCTGACCTGTGCAGACGGGCTACACCAGCAAGGCAGGAGATTGGGCGCAACGGCGCGAATGCACGGACGCTGGCCGCAGCGTGAAACGGGCAAAAAAAACCCCGCCGAGGCGGGGTTTGCTCGAACAGCGGCCCGAAGGCCGCGTTCATTACTTCTTGGTGCGGGTACCCACCACTTCGACTTCCACGCGGCGATTCTT
>CAZUKT010000530.1:2058-3420 GCA_964620975.1 uncultured Rubrivivax sp.
GCGCGGCCTTCGGCAGTCTTGTTGTCGGCCACAGGCTGCTTGGAGCCCTTGCCTTCGGTGTACACGCGGTTCTTCTCGATGCCCTTGCTGGCCAGGAAGTTCTTGACAGCCTCGGCACGAGCGATCGACAGCTTCTGGTTCATGGCGTCGTTGCCCACCGCGTCGGTGTGGCCGACGGCGATGATGACTTCGAGGTTCACGCCCTTGGTCTTGTCGACCAAGTCGCCCAGCTTGGCGGCGGCTTCGGGCTTCAGGTTCGCCTTGGCGAAGTCGAAGAACGCATCCGCAGCGAAGGTGACCTTCTCGCTCACAGGGGCCGGGCGGGCTGCCGGGGCAGGCACAGGCACGGGGACCGGTGCCACAGCGGCAGGAGCCACCGGCGGCGCTGCCACAGGGGCCGGCGGCGGCGGGGGCGCAACGCGCGGGGCCGGTGCCGGTGCCGGGGGAGGCGGCGGCTTGATAGCGCCGTCGCACTTCTCGTCAGCGGTGGCCGGGGTCCAGCCCGAGTCACGCCAGCAAAGCTCGTTTGTGCCGTTCTTCCACACGGTGCCGTCAGAGGCACGCCAGTTGTCGATCGACTTCGACTGCGCGGTGGCAGCAAACGGGGCGGCAAGTGCGGCAGATGCGAAAAGCACCGCCACCTTGTTCAATTTCTTCATGATTCTCCTCTCGAGGAAAGCCGCAGACTAGCCTGCGTAACGTCCAAAACGACAAGCGGGTAATTTGACGAATCTACCGGGCAAATCCCCACAGCCGCGGGCACTTACCACCGACGGATCATTGTGCCATAGGGCGTCGGTTGCTCTGCATTTTGGGCCCAGTGCAGCGCTTGCCCTGTGCCGCTGTTGCGCATCTGCGACAGGGCCGGGGCCCCGTAGAATGCCGTCGCACCCGACGCCGCACACCGCTAGGCGTCACTCCACCGCGCCCACTGCATGACTTCGTTCGCCAAGGAAACCCTTCCCGTCAGCCTTGAAGAGGAGATGCGCAAGTCTTACCTCGACTACGCAATGAGCGTGATCGTAGGCCGCGCATTGCCTGACGCCCGCGACGGCCTCAAGCCAGTGCACAGACGCAGCCTGTTTGCGATGCACGAGCAGTCCAACCACTGGAACCGCCCTTACAAGAAGAGCGCACGCATCGTGGGCGACGTGATGGGCAAGTACCACCCGCACGGCGACTCGGCCATCTACGAGACCATTGTGCGCATGGCACAGCCCTTTTCGCTGCGCCACATGCTGGTGGACGGCCAGGGCAACTTCGGCAGTATCGACG
The DNA here is from genome assembly GCA_964620975.1 of uncultured Rubrivivax sp. Classification (GTDB taxonomy): domain Bacteria; phylum Pseudomonadota; class Gammaproteobacteria; order Burkholderiales; family Burkholderiaceae_C; genus Rubrivivax. The sequence goes on from CAZUKT010000530.1 coordinate 3,334, forward strand.
GCGACAACGCCGCCGCCATGCGTTACACCGAAATCCGCCTGTCCAAGATAGCGGCAGAGATGCTGGCCGACATCGACAAGGAAACGG
>CAZUKT010000531.1:0-3415 GCA_964620975.1 uncultured Rubrivivax sp.
ACGCTGTGGGACGTCATTGAACACGTGCCGGATCCGGTGCCGCTGCTCACCGAAGCGGCACGTGTGCTCAAGCCCGGAGGCCGCCTGGTGCTGACCACGGGCGATTGGGGCAGCGCCTATGCGCAGCGCCACGGCGCCGGCTGGCATCTCATGACCCCGCCTTGGCACCTGACCATGTTCGGCCGCAGCACCTTGGCGAAGGCTTCAATGCGTGCCGGCCTGCACCCTGTGGGCTGGCGCAGTGAAGGTGTGGCGGGCAACGGTGCGTTGTGGCGCAGCAAACCCGCGCTGCTGCTGTCTCGGGCTCTGGGTTGGGGCGACATCGTGCGCCTGACGCTGGCCAAGTGATGGCCGCAGTCAGCGCGCGGCATGGGCCTGGGTCCCAGGCCGCAACACCATGAAAGGCAGCGCCCGGGGCCGCAGCGACAGTGTGCTGCGCGGCACGCTGACCAACCTGGCCACTCGCACGCTGGGCGTGGCTGCGGTGCTGCTGATCACGGTCTTCACGGCGCGCCTGTCCACCGAGGCACAGGGCGCCTTTGCGCTCTTCACCAGCGTCGAAGGCGTGCTGCTGGCGCTGCTGTCGGGCTTTGGCGTGGCGCTGGCGCGGCGTGTCTCGCACCATGGGGAACAACCGCGTGCACTGCTGTCGGCCATGGCGCTGGCCTGCGTGGCGCTGGGTGTTCTGGCCGGCATGGTGCTGTGGGCCGTGTCGGCCTGGGGGCCGGCGGCCTACCGCTGGCTGTGGCTGCTGGCGCTGGGCGCGCCGGTGCTGCTGGTGGCGCCCAACCTGGCCGGCTGGTGGCTGGGCGAGGGACGCATGGCGCCCATGGCGCGGGTATCACTCGCGCCACCCTTGTTGGCGCTGCTGATGCTGTGCCTGTTGTGGCTGCTGCAGCGCGCGGGCCTGGTACAGGTGCTGGCTTCGTGGGTGCTGGCCAAGGTGCTGGTGGGGCTGGCGCTGCTGCTCATCCTTTTGCGCGCCGGGCGTCTGGTGGCACCGGACTTTGCCGCAATGCGCGCCGAGCTGCCCTTCATCGCCACCATCGGCCTGACCAACCTGATCGGCCTGCTCAACTACCGCGTGGGCCTATTTGTTGTCGAGCGCGTGCTGGGGCTGTCGGCCACCGGCGTGTATTCGATTGCGGTGGTGGTGGCCGAATTGCTGTGGTTTGTGTCCTCGTCGCTCACCCAGGCCGTGTACGGCCGCATCGGCACGCCCGACCGCGCCCAGGCCGCAGCCACCACGGTGCGTGTGGTGCAACTTGGCGTGGCTGCGCTGCTTGTTGCGGCCCCCCTGCTGTGGCTGTTGGGCGTTGTGGCCGTGCCCTGGGTGCTGGGGCCCGCCTACACGGCCAGCCTGTGGCCGCTGGCGCTGCTGTTGCCCGGCGCCATGCTGTTTGGCGGTGCGGGGGCGCTGTCGGCTTACTTCACCAACCACGCCGGGCTTCCACAGGTGCCGGCCCGCGTGGCGGCGCTGTCATTGGCCATCAATGCCACTTTGGCGACGCTGCTGGTGCCGCTGCTGGGCACGGCGGGCGCGGCGCTGGCCGCATCGGCCGCCTACAGCAGCAGCGTGGCCGTACTGGCCTGGCAGTTTGCACGCCATGCCGGCTTGCCGCTGCGTGCGCTGTGTTGGCCGGGGCCGCAACTGGGCGCCGACCTGCGCAGCCTGCTGGCCGGGCTAGCATCGCTGCGGCAACGGGGGTGAAACTGCTGTGATGCGAGAGTGGCTGCAATCGCTGTGGCGCCGTGTGATGGCGCCGCGCATGCTGTATGGCTGGCGCCGTGCCGACGGCACCTGGCTGGCCCATGCACGTATCAGCACCAGCACCGTGGTCGAGAGCCCGGCGCTGCTGGACCTGGCCGACCACGTGTACATCGGCCACCACAACCTGATTGACGCGTCGGGCGGCCTGCACATCGGCGAAGGCGTGCAGATCACCACCCATTGCGCCGTGCTGACCCACAGCAGCCACCATGCCGTGCGGCTGGCGGGGCGTGCCTATTGGGGTGCGCCGCAACCGGCGGGTTTTGTGCGTGCGGCCACGGCAGTCGGCGCTTACAGCTTCATCGGCCCGGACAGCGTGGTGGCGCCTGGCACGCGCATCGGGCGCGGCGTGGTCGTGCGGGCCTTCAGCTATGTGAAGGGTGAAGTGCCCGACTTCGCCATCGTGGCCGGCCAGCCGGCGCAGGTGGTGGGGGACACGCGGCAAGCCGACGAAGCGTGGCTACTTCAGCATCCCGAATGCCGTGCCGACTACGAAGCCTGGGCCTTGTCCCGGCAATGAAATACGTGATCTTGGGCGACGGTGAGAGTCCGCATCTGCTGAAGTGGGCAAGGGCGCTGGCGGCCGTGCCCGGCCTGGACTTGTGGGCCGCGTCCAGCCGGGGCTTTCTGCCAGGATTTGCGCCGCTGCTGCCCGCCTCACGCATGCTGGCGCTTGGCACGCGCCCGCACACCGCGGGCGGCAACGTTGCGCTGCTGCGCCACTTGCCGCGCCTGGCGCACTGGTTGAGGCAGGTGGATGCGGAGTGGGTCCACGCCCACTACCTCACTTCTCACGGCACGCTGGCCTTGCTGTCCAAGCGTTTGTTTGGTGTGCGCAGCCGGTTGGTGGGCTCGGCCTGGGGCAGTGACATCCTCGTCACGCCCGATCAGAGCCTGCTGCTCAAGGCCGTCACGCAGCGCATGCTGCATGCTTGCGCCCTGACCACCAGCGACTCGCAGGTCATGGCGCAGCGCATGCGGCAATTGGGCGCGCGCGAGGTGATGGTGTTTCCCTTCGGGCTGGAGGCCATGCCACCTGCGCCGCGTGCCAAAGACGACGACCTGTTCTTTGCCAACCGCGGGCTGGAGCCCATCTACGCCCCAGAGCGTGTGCTGGCGCAGTTTGCGGCCGTGGCCGGTGAACGCGGTCAACTCGTGGTGGCCAACGACGGCAGCCTGCGCGCCGCGCTGGAACGGCAGGTGCGCGACCTGGGTTTGCAGGGCAGGGTGCAGTTCGTGGGACGGCTCGACGCCGCCACGCAAGCGAAGCACTACGCCCGCGCCCGCTGGTACCTGAGCCTGCCGCAAAGTGACTCGGTGGCGGTCTCGGTGCTGGAGGCCATGGCGCAGGGCTGCGTGCCGCTGTTGTCGGACCTGCCCTCCAACCGCGAACTGGTGCGGCACGGCGCCAGTGGCCTCATCGCGCCCGGCGGCGCGCTGTTGCACAGAGATGCTTTGGAGTCGCTGTTGCCACAGGCCGAGGCCATCGCCCTGCGCAACCGCGAATGGATCGCGCAGCACGCGCTCTTTGCCCCTTGTGTGGATGCCTTCGTGGCCCGCTTGCGAACCTTGCCATGAACATCCTGTACCTCAACCACTACGCCGGCGGCCCACGCTGGGGCATGGAGTACCGGCCCTACTACC
>CAZUKT010000532.1:0-3412 GCA_964620975.1 uncultured Rubrivivax sp.
TGTTCCGGTCGGGGAACAGTCAGGCGGTCCGGCTTCCGCGTGCCCTGGCGTTTCCGGACCACGTGCACGAGCTGCGGGCGACCCTCGAAGGGGGGCGGCTCGTGCTCGAGGTGCTCCCCGACCAGGCGTTTCCCGAGGACGATCCCGAGGCGTGGATGTCGCGCCGCACCCTGGACCTCACCCCCTGCGCACCCAGCCAGTTCAGGCCGCACGATTCGCAGAACCCGGCCGACTGGGGCGGCCTCGACCGCTTCCTGGACTTCATCGACGAGCAGGTGCAGCCTCGGGTGCGCGAGGCCTACCCGCTGGCAGCGGCGCATCGGGTGCTGTTCGGCCACTCGCTGGGCGGGCTGGCCGTGACGCACGCGCTGCTGCATCGTCCAGACTCCTACGAGGGCTGGTTTGCGGTCAGCCCATCGGTGTGGTGGGAGAACCGCATGGTGCTGGACGGCCTGGCCGCCTGGTCCGAGGCGGCCCGGGGACGTCCAGGCATGCCGCCGCGGGTGTTCCTGGCCACGGGCGGCCTCGAGGAGACCGCGCAAAAGCCCATGCCCCGCTGGCTTGCGGAGATGGGCATCACGCCCGAACTGGAGGCCACCCTGATCGCCGAGGCGCGAATGATCGGCAATACGCTCGACTTGGCCGAGGCGCTGACGCCGACCCTGCAGCGGCTGGGGGGCGAGGTGAAGTGCCGCATCTACGAAGGCGAGACCCACCTGAGCATCGTGCCGGCCTGCCTGACGGCGGCCTTCGACCTGCACTTCAGGCCGCCCGTCGACCTGGCCGGCACCTGAGACGCCCCAGAGACGATGCCCATGCGTGCCTTCACCGCCACACTCGTTACCGAGACCAACACCTTCGCACCGCTGCCCACCGTCCAGGATCTCGGCCGCGGGGCCCACGTCCATGAGCCGGGGAATTACTTCAAGGCGGGCACACACCCGCCCGAGCCCACCGCACTGTCGGCCTGGGTGCTGGCGATGGTGCGAGAACGGGTCCGTCGCGAGGGATGGACCCTGGTGGAGGGCATGATGGCCTTCGCCGAGCCCGCTGGAATCACCACCCGCGAGGCCTGGGACAGCCTGCGCGAGGAACTGCTGGCCGACCTGCGCGCGGCGATGCAGGTGGGCGTGGTGCTGCTGGGCCTGCACGGTGCAATGGTGGCCGAAGGCTGCGACGACTGCGAGGGCGAGCTGCTTCGCCTTGTGCGCAGCATCGTCGGGCCCGCGGTGGTGGTCGGCGCCTTGCTGGACCCGCACAACCACCTGAGCGAGGCCATGGTGCGGCACGCGGATGTGCTGGTCGAGAGCAAGGAGTACCCGCACATCGACTTCCTTGAGCGCACCGTCGAGCTGATCGACCTGTGCGTGGCCACGGCGCGCGGCGAGATCCGCCCGCAGGCGGCTGTGGCGGACACCGCGATGGCGCTGGTCGTGCACACGACCCGGGAGCCGGGCCGGGGTTTCGTCGCGCGCATGCAGGCCCTGGAGGGCCGCGACGGCGTGCTCTCTGTATCGCTGACGCACGGGTTCGCGTGGGGCGACGTGCCGGATATGGGGACCAAGGTGCTCGTCTACACCGATGCCCGGCAGGATGCGGGTGGCGCGCGTGGGCGTGCAATTGCGCAGCAACTCGTCGACGAACTGCGCTCCCTGCGCGAGCACTTCTGCCCGTCCACGCTGGGCCTGGACGTGGACGCGGCGCTGGACGCCGCAATCGCCAACCCCGGCCCGGCGGCCGGCCGAGGCCCCGTGGTGCTGGCCGACATGTCGGACAACCCGGGCGGCGGCGCCGCGGGCGACGCCACGTTCATCCTGCGGCGCGTGCTGGAGCGCGGGCTGGCCGGCGTGGCGATGGGCCCGCTGTGGGACCCGCTGGCCGCTCGGTTCGCCTTCGAGGCCGGGGTGGGGGCCCGCCTGTCGCTGCGGATCGGAGGCAAGGTGAGCCCCATGTCCGGCGACCCCGTGGACGCCGACTGCCGGGTGCTCGCATTGAAGCGGAACATGGCGATGACGGGGCTCGGCGGCGAGAGCGTGCCGCTGGGCGACTGCGCGCTCGTCGAGACGGCAGGCGTCAAGATCGTGCTGGCGACCATGCGCACCCAGGCCTATGGGACCGACCTCTTCACCGGCCTGGGCGTGGAGCTGGCGCAGGAGCGCATCGTGGTGGTCAAGTCCTCGCAGCACTTCCACGCGGCCTACGCGCCCATCGCCTCGAAGGTGGTCTACGTCGACGCCCCCGGCTCGGTCAGCGCCCGGCTGGACGCCCTGCCCTATCGCAAGATCCGCCGCCCGAAGTGGCCGCTGCACGAAGTCGGCGGCTGTGCTTGATCCCGGCCATGGCGACCTGTACTACTGCCACGCCGACACCAGCAACGCCGTCTCGTGCTTCAGCTCCCGCAGAACCACGCTGCTCTTGACGCTGGCCGCGTATGCCTGGCTGAAGAGGTGCTCCTGCAAGAAGCGGTCATAGGCTTTCATGTCGGGCACCACCAACTTGGTGAGGTAGTCGCTCTCGCCCGTAGTGGGCATCGTAGTCTCAAACGCCCTTCGGGGACGACCCGTGACGCACCTGCGGCGGCCTGCGGGGGTCCGAGGTGCCTGGATTTGGCGACCTCAGCGTCTCGGAATGCTGATTCGGATGGCCCTTCGGAGCGCACAAGCGCTCGCTGGTGACCATACCGTCAAGGTTGACTCTGATTCCGATGGCGCCGCGCTTACGCAAGGCGCGACGCCGACCCGGCTGCGGTTTGGCGTGGCAGCCTGGGGCGAGGGTTCATTGACGGCCGGGCCGGCGCGGCAAAAGCGGCGAAGTCGTGCCCCGCCTCCCGCGCTCGGCCCCTGGGCGGCGGCTGCGGGTTCGGCGCCAGGTGAGTGAGCATCTTTTCGATGACCGGCCGCTCGAGGATGCCCGCGATGATCTTCAGCTCACCGCCGCAGCTCGGGCAGTGCTCCATCGGGAAGACGTTCACGGACTCACCGCTCGCCCCCCAAGTCAGTCGACCCCGAAGCGGCCGCTGCGGAACACCCGCTCCTGGCCGAGAGTGCCAGTTGGCGGCAAGTCCGGGAAGCTGTCACTCGTAGCGGAGTCGTATCGAACGAGCGCTGCCGGGATCGCTGGCGGCGCTACCAGGCCCACCTCAACCGCGGGGCCGGTCGATCTGGCCGCAGCCATCCAGCCGATCCGAGCCAGCCGACCTTGCTCTGCCGAGTAGCGGTCTGTCGCCCGCCACGGCACCTCGTCGCAGGGCACTTGAACAACGTGGGCGCCGCGCCAATCTATGCATCTGGATGACCAGTTTGTAGGGAGTTGCATCATGAGTCTGAGCGAAGAACTGGGTCGACTGGGCTCGCTGCACGAGCGCGGCGTGCTCTCGGACGAGGAATTCGTGCGTGCCAAGGCGCGCGTTCTC
>CAZUKT010000533.1:0-3409 GCA_964620975.1 uncultured Rubrivivax sp.
TGGAAGGCAATGCCGTCGATGGTGCCGATGATGTCGGCAATCTTCTTGCTGCTGGTGTTGATCTCGTCCATGGTGCTCACCACCTGGGCCACCACGCTGCCGCCGCGTTGCGCCACGCTGCTGGCGCTGCTGGCCAACTGGTTGGCGGTGCGCGCCGAATCGGCCGTCTGGCCCACGGTGTGGGTGAGCTGCTGCATGGCGCTGGTGGTTTGCTGCAGCGAGCTGGCGGTTTGCTCGGTGCGCTGGCTGAGATCGGTGTTGCCGGTGGCAATCTCGGCCGATGCGGTGCCGATGTTGTCGGTGGCCGTGCGCACGCTTTGCAGTGACTGGCGCAGTTGCGCCACCATGCGGCCCAAGGCCAGCACCAGGTCGCCGATTTCGTCATGGCTTTGCCCTTGGCCGGCGCCTGGCGGTGCCGCTTGCACCGTGAGGTTGCCCTGGGCCACGGCGTTGCTCAGTGCCACGGCCTGGCCAATCTCGTGCAACACACGGTTCTGCACGCGCCAGGCCATGAAGATGGCGCCACCCGTGGCCACCAGCATGAGCAAGCCCAGCGCCAGCGTCAGCGTCTGGCTGCGGGCCTGCAGGGTGTGCGCCTGTTCGGCCTGCAGCACTTCTTGCCGCGTCACCATGTCACGCAGGCCCTTGGACAGGGTGCCAAAGCTGTCTTCGGCCGCGCGCATGGCACCGATGCCGATGTTGGGGTCCATGCCGCTCAGGTCGATCGCCTTGTCGCAGCGCTTCAGGTATTCGGCCACGGCCGGCAGCACGGCGGCAGCCAGGCGTGCGATCTCGGCGTCACCACCGGTGGTGGTGGGCAGGGCCTGCAAGGCTTGCTGCACGCCCTGCCCCTGCTGCGCCAGGTCGGCACGCACGGCTTTGACCTTGGCTTCATCCATGGAGCTGATGAGCGCCAGCGTGCGGAACACCTCGGCCCTGACCTGGACCAGCTTGTCCTGGGCCTGCGAGATGGTCTTGTAGTGCGCCATGCCGCTGGTGCTGGCGGCCCGGGATTCGTCGGCCGCGCGCATCGAAAGCACGCCGTACACACTGCCTGCGCCCAGGGCCACGGCGGCCGTCAGCAAAGGGGCAATCAACAGTTTTTGGCGCAGTTTCATGCTTGGGTTTTGCAGCGGTGTCTGAGTGGGCCGGTTGGGCGGTCGGACTGGCGCGTCAGGGGTACACGCCGCCGCAAACGGCGGTCTCGCCGAGCTTTTCGCAGTACATCACCTTGGGCTCTATCTTCTTGCTCACCGGGTTGGTGAACTTGTATTCCTGCCAGGCGCCGGTGGGCTTGGCCCGCACCATGGCCACGCGGTCCTTGACAAAGTACTTGCCGTCCACGTCGGTCAGGTCAATGAGGTCGCGGCCGATCTGTTTGGGGTTGGCGCCGTGGGCGTGGCACTTGCCGTCCAGGCCGTACACCACCAGGTACAGGTCGCGGTCGACAAAGGGGCCGGCCTTGTCGCTGACGGCGGCGTAGCCTTTTTCAGTACCGTTGGCCTTGATGAAGGCCACACCCTTCTTGACCATGGCCACGGCGTCTTCGCGGCTTGGGCCGGCAGCACCCAGGGCGGGCGCCACCGACAGGGCCAATGCCAGCGGCAGGGCATACAAGTGCAGACTTTTCATGGCAAGGTTTCCTGAGCCAGCGGCGTGCAGCGGGGCGTACGGTGTACGGCGTTGGAGCCACTGCGAGCCCGTCCAAAGGTATCGGGCGGCCGCGCCCTGCGCTGTAGGCGAACAAGGCCGCGCAGCGTGACGCATGTCATGCGCCAGGTGTCCGCTGCGGGGGGGCGTGCCTTGCTGGCGCCGTGGCCGCAGGAGACCCACGCCTGGTGGCGGGCAAAAAAAAGCCCGCCACCAAGCGGGGCAGGCTGCTTTGCGCCCAGCACGGGCGCTGGGGCCGTGCCGGACGGGGTGGCGTGATTCAGGAGTTGATGAGCCCCATGTCGGACGCGCTCATGAGCCCTTCGATGTCCATCAGGATGAGCATGCGTTCGACTTCTTTTTCGCCTTGGCCGTTCTTGATGGTGCCAATGCCGGTAATGAACGACGAGTCCACGGTGGAGTTCATCTCGGGCGACGGCTTGATGTTGTCCTTGCCCAGTTCCAGCACATCGCTCACCGAGTCCACCACCGCACCCACCACGCGGCCCCGCACGTTGAGCACCACGACCACGGTGAAGGTGTTGTATTCAGCCGTTTCGCAGCCCAGCTTCAGGCGCAGGTCAATGATGGGCACGATCACGCCACGCAGGTTGACCACGCCCTTGATGAAGGCCGGCGCGTTGGCAATTCGTGTGGGCTGTTCGTAGGAGCGGATCTCCTGCACCCGCAGGATGTCGATGCCGTACTCCTCGGCACCCAGCCGGAAGGTGAGGAATTCGCCGCTTTGAGCGATGGCGGTGGCGGCCGTTGCCGATGCCGCCGCTACGGCGCGGGCCGCTTCGTGGCGTGCCACATGGGCGCCTTCGGTGATCATCTCCATGACGATTCCTTGAAACAGTGAGGGGGTTGTAAGGGTGATATCGGCCAGGGGGCCGGCTTCTGTAGTGCGGTGGTGGAGCGGTTCAGAAGGTTTCCCAGTCGTCGCTGCCAGCACCGGACGTGGCTGCCGCAGCCGGCTTGGCCACGGGTGCAGGCGCAGCAGTACGCGGTGCCGCCGGGCGCACCGGGGCCTTGGGCGCGGCCTTGCTGGCCGGCGTGGCGCGTGCCGCGCCGGCCGAGGTGCTGGTTGCCTTGCGCACAACGCTGCTGGCCACCGCACGCGGCGCCTGGGACATGGCTGCACCGCCAAGCTGGAAGCTGGACACCGCACCCGCCAGTTGGCGTGACTGGTCTTTCAGCGATTCGGCCGCCGCCGCGCTTTGTTCTACCAGCGCGGCGTTTTGCTGCGTCATCTGGTCCAGCACGGCCACGGCCTGGTTGACCTGGCCGATGCCTGCGCTTTGTTCGGCGGCCGCTGCACTGATTTCGCCAATGATGTCGGACACACGCTGCACACTGGCCACGATCTCGGTCATGGTGTTGCCGGCGTCTTGCACCAGGCGCGAACCGGATTCGACCTTTTCAACACTGGCGCCGATCAGGCTCTTGATTTCGCGTGCGGCTTCGGCGCTGCGCTGCGCCAGGCTGCGCACTTCACTGGCCACCACCGCAAAGCCACGGCCCTGTTCGCCAGCGCGGGCGGCTTCCACGGCGGCATTGAGCGCCAGGATGTTGGTCTGGAAGGCAATGCCGTCGATGGTGCCGATGATGTCGGCAATCTTCTTGCTGCTGGCGTTGATCTCGTCCATGGTGCTCACGACCTGGGCCACCACGCTGCCACCACGTGCGGCCACCTCGCTGGCGCTGCTGGCCAACTGGTTGGCAGTGCGGGCCGATTCGGCCGTCTGGTTGACGGTGC
>CAZUKT010000534.1:0-3406 GCA_964620975.1 uncultured Rubrivivax sp.
CCGACACCCTGCCCAAGGCCGCGTCACGCCAGGTGCAGATCGGTGGCCGCACGGTCACCGTCACCGGCATCAGCAAGGGCGCCGGCATGATCCGCCCCAACATGGCCACCATGCTGGGCTTTGTGGCCACCGACGCGGTCATCGCGCCCAGCCTGTTGCCAGCGCTGGTGAAAGAAGCGGCCGACCAAAGCTTCAACCGCATCACGATAGACGGCGACACGTCCACCAACGACAGCTTCATGCTCGTGGCCACGCAGCAGGCCGGCCATGCGCCCATCACCACGCTGGACTCGGCCGATGGCCGTGTGCTGCGTGACGCGGTGGTGGCCGTGGCGCAGCATCTGGCGCAGGCCATCGTGCGTGACGGCGAAGGTGCCACCAAGTTCATCACCGTGCGGGTGCAAGGCGGCCGCGACGACGCCGAATGCAAGCTGGCGGCCTACGCCATTGCCCATTCACCGCTGGTCAAGACCGCCTTCTTTGCGAGTGACCCCAACCTGGGCCGCATCCTGGCCGCCGTGGGCTACGCCGGCATCGCCGATCTGGACCAGAGCCTGATCGATCTGCACCTGGACGATGTGCATGTGGTCACCCAGGGCGGGCGGCATGTGGCCTATCAAGAAGCCGACGGCCAGCGCGTGATGAAACAAAGCGAGATCACGGTGCGTGTGCACCTGCACCGCGGCCCCGCCGAGGCCACGGTGTGGACTTGCGACCTCTCGCACGACTACGTCAGCATCAACGCCGACTACCGGTCCTGACGGGGCCGCCCCGGGCCCAAACGCTTGCAGCTTTTCAAACTGCCCCAGCTGCCACCCGACGACCTGCTGCGCGACACCGCGTACCGCCGGCTTTGGAGTTCCATCCTCACCAGTTCCTTCGGCAACCAGGTGATGATGCTGGCGCTGCCGCTCACGGCGGCGGTGTTGCTGCAGGCCACGCCCACGCAGATGGGCCTGCTCACGGCCACCGAGCTGCTGCCCTTCTTGCTGTTCTCGCTGCCCTCAGGCGTGTGGCTGGACCGTGTGCGCAAGCTGCCGGTCTATGTGGTGGGCGAATCATTGGTGGCCGTGGCCGCCGCCAGCGTGCCGCTGGCCTGGTGGCTGGGCTGGCTGGGCATGGGTTGGCTCTACGCCGTGGGCTTCTTGATGGGCATGGTGCATACCGTGTCGGGCACGGCGGCGCAGATCGTTCTGACGCAGGTGGTGGCGCGTGACCGCCTGGTGGAAGCCCATGCCAAGAACGCGCTGGCCAGCTCGGGTGCCGAAGTCATAGGCCCGGGCATCGCCGGCGCCTTGATCAAGATTTTTGGCGCGCCGTTGGCACTGCTGGTCAATGCGGTGCTGTTGCTGGGTTCGGCGCTGATATTGCGTGGCATACCCATCCACGAGCGGCGCGACGTGCGGGCCGACGCCCACTTTGGCCGCGACCTGATGGTGGGCCTGCGTTTTGTGGGCGGCACACCGCTGCTGCTGACGCTGGGTGTGTTGATGGGCGTGTGGCAGATGTGCCATTACGCAGCGCTCACGGTGCAGATCCTGTTTGCCACGCGCACGCTGGGCCTCAGTGAACACGCCGTGGGCCTGTGTTACATGGGCATGGGCGTGGGCACGATCACCGGCAGCATGCTGGGGCGCCGCGTCAGCCAGCGCATCGGGCCCGGGCCTTGCCTGGTGGTGGGCTACGCCATCTGCGGGCTGGGCTGGGCCCTGCTGGCCGTGGCGCCGGCCAATGCCTGGGGTGTGGCGGCCTTTGCCGCGATGCTGATGCTGTTCACCACCGGCGCCGTGTTCATCTTCATCAACTTCCTGGCGCTGCGCCAGGCCGTCACCCCCGAGCCGCTGCTGGGCCGCATGACGTCCACCATGCGCTGGCTCACGCTGCTGGCGGCGGGGCCAGGTGCGCTGCTGGGCGGCTGGCTGGGTGAACACGTGGGCCTGCGTGCCACGCTGGCCTTTGCCGCTGGCGTGTCGGCGCTGCTGGTGCTGGTGGCCTGGCGGCTGCCACTGATCCGCGAACTCAAGGCCTTGCCGACACCCGAGAGTGATGCAGACTGGTTGGGTGCCGAAGCCGACGTGCGGCCGCCATGAGCGGCAGCACACTGCTGCGCTGGCGCGGTCAGGCTGAAGAAGTGCCCGCGCGGCTGTCGGCGGCGGGCGCAAAGCGGTCTACCGCGTCGGTGATGAGCCCGTCGATGCCCAGGGCCATCAGCCGCTGTGCGTCCGCCGGGTCATTGACCGTGTAGCAAAGTGCCCGCAGGCCAGCACTGCGCAGCGTGGCCAGCAAGGCAGCGTCCATCAGCTTGTGGTTGCTGACGACGGCGACGCAGCCCAGCGTGGTGGCCACGGTGAGCCAACCTTGCCACAGCGTGTCGAGCAGCAGCGCACGTGCAATGCCGGGTGCTGACTCGCGCGCACCCTGCAATGCGTCGGGCCTGAATGAGCTGAACATCAGCGGCGGCGCACCGGGCTGCCAAAGCTGCGCACAAGCCGCGCCCACGGCCACGCCCGTGGCGTGCTCCACACCCGGTGTGGGTTTGATTTCTACGTTCAGCGCAAAGCCGTTGGCTTGCACATACGCCGCAATGGCGTCCAGGCTGGGCAGCGGTTCGCCCGCAAAACCGCGTGAATGCCAGGCGCCCGCGTCCAGCCGCGACAGTTCGGCCCAGGGCCGGTCACCGGCCACGCCTTGCGCGGCCGTGGTGCGCTCGAGCGTGGCGTCGTGCAGCAAAAATGGCACGCCGTCGGCACTGAGTTTCACGTCGCATTCAAAGGCCCGGTAGCCATGCGCCGCGCCCAGCCGAAACGCGGCCAGCGTGTTTTCAGGCGCCAGCTTGCCGGCGCCCCGGTGGGCAATCCACAGCGGCAGCGGCCAGGGCGCCACGCTCAAACTCTTTGCCCGCTGGCGGCGTCAAACCAGTGCACGTGGTGGGGTTCCACATGCAGTTGCACGGTTTCGCCCGGCTTGGGCGCCGGCGCCGTGCTTTCAATGCGCAGCGTGAACATTGAGTCCCCCAGCCGGCCGTAAACAAGCCGCTCGGCGCCCAGCATTTCAAGCATTTCCACCTTCATCAGCCAGCTGCCGCCCTGGCCCAGCGCGGCATGCTCGGGCCGCACGCCCAGCGTCAGGGTGCCGCTGCGCGGTGCGGGTGTGGGCAGGGTGAGCGTCTGCCCACCCACGGTGAACTGCGTGCCATCAGCCTGGCCGCTGAGCAGGTTCATGGGCGGGCTGCCAATGAAGCCCGCCACAAAGGTGGACGCCGGTGTGCCGTACACCTGCTCGGGCGTGCCAATCTGCTCAATGCGGCCGCCGTTCATGACGATCATGCGCTGGGCCAGCGTCATGGCTTCAACCTGGTCGTGCGTGACAAACAGCGACGTGATGCCGAGCTCCCGGTGCAGCTTCT
>CAZUKT010000535.1:0-3396 GCA_964620975.1 uncultured Rubrivivax sp.
TGCCCCGACGCGGCCTATCTGGACGCGGTGCACGAGGCCATCAACCGCCTGCTGCCGGCCATGCCGCGCAAGGACGTGATCCTGGCCAGCCTGCAGGGCCGCGGCGCACTGATTCACACCCGCAGCATGCAAGAGGCCTGCGCCATCAGCAACCGCGTGGCGCCCGAGCACCTGGAAGTCAGTGCCCAGGAGCCTGCACGCTGGGAGCCGCTGCTCAAACATGCCGGCGCCATCTTTCTGGGCGCCTACACCAGCGAAAGCCTGGGTGACTACTGCGCCGGCCCCAACCACGTGCTGCCCACGTCGGGCACGGCGCGTTTTTCGTCGCCGCTAGGGGTGTATGACTTTGTCAAACGCAGCAGCCTCATCGAAGTCAGCGCCGCCGGTGCCCAGGTTCTGGGACCGATTGCCGCCGAGCTGGCCCATGGCGAGGGGTTGCAAGCACATGCGCGTGCGGCGGAGATGCGCTTGTCAGACACGGCCTGCGCGGCCAAGCCACAGCCCGTCTTCAGCGTTCGCCCGGTGGACGCGGGCAACGTCAACGCCGTGCTGCAACTGCAGGTGGCGCCGGGCCAGCGTCGTTTGGTGGCGCCCGTGGACCGGTCGCTGGCCCAGGTGGCCTACGAGCCTGCAGGCCGGGCGGTGGCCATGTTCGATGGCGAAGATGCCGTGGGCATGATGCTGCTGTACGACGCACGGCTGGACAAGGACAAGCCCGCACCCCAGCTCTACGTGTGGCGGTTGTTGGTGGACGCACGCCAGCAAAGGCGCGGCCTGGGGCGGCTGGCCATGCAATGGGTGCTGCAAGAAGCACGGCGCCTGGGTGTGGCCGAAGTCGGCCTGTCGCATGTGGACGTGCCTGGGCATGCCGGCCCGTTTTATGAAAAGCTGGGTTTTGCCTACACCGGCGACCGCGACGAAGGCGAACTGAAGATGCTGTTCACGCTGGATGCCTGATCCGAAATCGTTGACACGAACTTCGTGCAACACGAGAATCGTGCAACACAAACCTCGTGTCACGTCTGCGACGACCGATGAAACCATGAAAAACGTCACCATCACCATGGAAGACAGCGTGGCCGACTGGGCCCGCATGGAAGCCGCGCGCCGCAACACCAGCGTGTCGCGTCTGGTGGGCGAGATGCTGGCCGAAAAGATGCGCCACAACGACGCCTACGAACGCGCCATGCGCGAGGCGCTGGAGTTTCGCAGTTGGGGTCCGTCCACTGCCCCCTATCTCACCGACGACGAGATGTACGACCGCAACCGGCCGCGCACATGAACCCGGAAGCGAAGGCCGTCTTTGTCGACACCAACGTACTGCTGTACGCCTTTGACCCAGCGGACCTGGCCAAGCACAAACGTGCCTGTGAATGGCTGGCGGTGTGCTGGCAGCGCCGTTGTGGCCGCCTGAGCAGCCAGGTGCTGCATGAGTTGTACTCCAACGCCCGCAAGCGATTCGCCAGTGCCATTTCAGCCGGTGATGCGCGTGCTGAAGTCAGGCGCTACCAGCAGTGGGAGCCTTGGCTGGTGGACCAACCCACGGTGGAGACGGCCTGGGCGGTGGAAAGCCGCTACCAGGTCAACTGCTGGGATGCCCTGATGGTGGCCGCCGCCCAGCACATGGGCTGCCAGATCCTGCTGACCGAAGACCTCCAGCACGGCCAGATGTTTGACAAGCTGCGCATCATCAACCCCTTTCTCACCGGGCCCGAACTGCTCGACGCCCCCGCATGAAGAGCCTCGCCGCCCGCATACAGCACACCATCCGCCAGGACGTGAAGTCCATGCACGCTTACGCCATTCAGGACAGCCGAGGCTTGACCAAGCTGGACGCGATGGAAAACCCCTTTCGCCTGTCGGCCGAACTGCAACGGGAGTTGGGTGAAAGACTGGGCCGCGTCGCCATCAACCGCTACGCGGTGCAGAGCACAGCCGACCTGGTGGCGGGCCTGTCAAAGTTTGCGCAGTTGCCGGCAGGCTGCAAGCGGATCCTGGGCAACGGCTCTGACGAGTTGCTCGACATTCTCTCGGTGGCCTGCAACGTGCCCGGTGCCACCCTGCTGGCCCCCGTGCCTGGTTTTGTGATGTACCAGATGTCGGCGCAATTGCGTGGCCTGAAGTTTGTGGGCGTGCCGCTGACGGCAGGCTTTGAACTCGATGAAGCGGCCATGCTGGCGGCGATAGAAGGTCACCGCCCCGCGCTGACCTACATCGCCTACCCCAACAACCCGACCGCCAACCTGTTTGACGACGCCGTCATCGACCGCATCGTGGC
Source organism: uncultured Rubrivivax sp. (assembly GCA_964620975.1). Taxonomy (GTDB): domain Bacteria; phylum Pseudomonadota; class Gammaproteobacteria; order Burkholderiales; family Burkholderiaceae_C; genus Rubrivivax. The sequence continues at coordinate 2,279 of CAZUKT010000535.1, forward strand.
CGCCGTGGGTGCGCAGCAGGGCCTGGTGGTGTTTGACGAGGCCTATCAGCCCTTTTCCAGCCGCACGTGGATGCAGCGCATGGCCGTGCAACCGCACGTGCTGGTGATGCGCACGATGTCCAAGTTTGGCCTGGCCGGTGTGCGGCTGGGTTACCTGTGTGGCCACGTGGACCTGATCGACGAAATTGACAAGGTGCGCCCGCCCTACAACATCAGCGTGCTCAACGCCGAAGCCACGCTGTTTGCGCTGGACCATGCCGACGAATATGCGCGCCAGGCGGCGCTGCTGTGCAGCGAGCGCAGGCGTCTGCAGCAGGCCCTGGCCAACACGGCCGGTGTGCAGGTGTTTGACAGCGACGCCAACATGATCCTCGTTCGGGTGCCCGATGCCAGGGCCGTGTTTGACGGCATGAAGACCCGTGGTGTGCTGGTCAAACACGTTGCCGGCCTGCATGCCTTGCTGGCCAACTGCCTGCGCCTGACAGTGGGCACACCCGACGAAAATGACGCCATGATTCGCGCCCTGAAAGAAAGCCTATGAACCGCACTGCCGAGGTCCGCCGCGACACCAAGGAAACGCAGATCCGCGTGCGTGTGGACCTGGACGGCAGCGGTGCCGCCACGCTGCAAACCGGCATCGGTTTCTTCGACCACATGCTTGACCAGATCGCCCGGCACGGCCTCATTGACATCGAAGTCGACGCCAAGGGTGACCTGCACATCGACGGCCACCACACGGTCGAAGACGTGGGCATCACGCTCGGCATGGCGGTGGCGCAGGCGGTGGGCAACAAGGCGGGCATCACCCGCTATGGCCACAGTTACGTGCCGTTGGACGAAGCCTTGTCGCGTGTGGTGGTGGACTTTTCAGGCCGGCCGGGCCTGCACATGGACGTGCCCTTCAAGTCCGGCATGGTGGGTGCATTTGACACGCAGTTGGCCTATGAGTTCTTTCAGGGCTTTGTGAACCATGCGCTGGTCACGCTGCACATCGACAACCTCAAGGGTGACAACGCACACCATCAGTGCGAATCGGTCTTCAAGGCCTTTGCACGTGCACTGCGCATGGCGCTGGCACCCGATCCACGCTGCGCCGGCGTCATCCCGTCTACCAAAGG
>CAZUKT010000536.1:0-3386 GCA_964620975.1 uncultured Rubrivivax sp.
AGTGGCCGTCGTGCACGCGGCTGGGCACAAGGTAGTCACGCGCACCTTCGGGCGTGCTCTTGGTGAGCATGGGGGTTTCAATGTCGATGAAACCCTGCTCGTCCAGAAACTTGCGCACCTCGATGGCCACGCGGTAGCGCAGGCGCAGGTTCTTCTGCATCTCGGGCCGGCGCAGGTCCAGCACACGGTGCGTCAGGCGCACGGTCTCAGACAGGTTTTCATCGTCCAGCGGAAACGGCGGCGTCACGCTGGGGTTGAGCACCACCAGCTCATGGCACAGCACCTCGATCTTGCCGCTGGTGAGGTTGGTGTTTTCAGTGCCGGCCGGGCGCGCACGCACCTTGCCAATGACTTGCAGGCAGAACTCGTTGCGCACGTCTTCGGCCACCTTGAAGGTCTCGGCGCGGTCGGGGTCGCAGACGATCTGCACCAGGCCTTCGCGGTCGCGCAGGTCAATGAAGATCACGCCACCATGATCGCGGCGGCGGTGCGCCCAACCCATGAGCGTGACGGTCTGGTCCAGCAGCGTTTCGCTGACCTGGCCACAGTAAGTGGTTCTCATAGCTTCACTCCAAACAGAACTTGGTTTGCGATGTGCAATTTGCGGTGTGCGGTGTGCGGTGTGGCGCAGTTGCGGGCTGCAGGGGCTGCAGTCCGTCAGGGCTGGCCGGCTGCCAAGCCGGGCCAACCCCGTCAATTTCGGGCTGCGGATGCCGATCGCGCCGCAGTAGCACCGGCGCCTTCAGCGGCCAGTTCGGGCCCGACCACGCCCATGCTGATGACGTACTTCAGCGCCTCGTCCACGCTCATGCGCAGGGCCAGCACGTCGGCGCGCGGCATCATGAGGAAAAAACCCGACGTGGGGTTGGGCGTGGTGGGCACGTACACGCTCACGTAGTCACCCGGCAGGTGCGCGGCCACCTCGCCGCCGGGCTTGCCGGTGACAAAGGCAATGGTCCACGAGCCGGCACGCGGGTACTGCACCAGCACGGCTTCACGAAAGGCATTGCCGTTGGTGGAAAACAGCGTGTCGCTGACTTGCTTGACCGAGTTGTAGATGCTCTTGACGATGGGGATCTTGCCCAGGATGGTGTCCCACTGGCGCAGCCACCACTGGCCAAAGATGTTGGCCGCAAACACGCCCGTGGCCAGCAGCCCCGCCACCATCACCAGCACACCCAGGCCGGGCACGTGGCGCAAGGTCTCCAGCCCGGCTCGGGCCGATTCGGGCAACACGGCCTGCGTGGCCGACAGCAACGACGCGAACACGCCGTCCATCGCGCCAAGCAGCCAAGACAGCACCCAGATCGTGATGGCCAGCGGCAACCAGACCAGCAGGCCGGCAACGAGATACTTCTTCACGGCGGGCGGCTTCGGATCGGGGCTCAGCTGCCGCTGGCCGGGGCCGACGGGGCGGCAGGCGCAGCCGCTGCAGGCGCGGCAGCTTCAGCGCCCTTGCCAGCAGCCTTGCCGGCGCCAGAGGCCGCGTCGGCGGGTTTGCCGGCCGCTTTGTCAGACGAAGCCGCCGGCGTGGCCGCAGCGCCTTCGCCGTCTTTCTTGACGGGTGCCGCAGCGTTGTTGCCCCCGCGGAAATCAGTCACGTACCAGCCCGAGCCCTTGAGCTGGAAACCGGCCGCCGTGACCTGCTTGGCATAGGCGCTGGCGCCGCAGGCCGGGCACTCGGTGAGCACCGGGTCCGACATCTTCTGCAGCACGTCTTGCGCGTGTCCGCAGGCCGAGCAGCGATAGGCGTAAATAGGCATGGCGAAGGCAAATTTCTCTTAAGACCGCCGCAAGCCCTGTGCAGAGCCGCTAGCTAAATCATTGATTCAAAAGGCGAAATTATAAGGGTGGGCCGGGTTTGCCCGTGGCCACGCAGGCACTTGCGCTGCGGTTTGGCCGCAGTTTCGCTGCGAATTCGCGCCAAACCGCGCCACCGCACGCACCGTGTCCAGGCGCGTCAGGCCACCCAGTGCATGGCCACGCGGGTAAAGAGCAGGCCGCCCACAAAGCCCACCACCGCCCACAACAGGCCTTGCAGCAAGGCGTTGGTGCGGCGCTGCTCGGCCAGCAGCGCCAGCAGCGCCGCGCTGTCTTGGGGCCGCGCCTGCTGGCCCAGCGCCTGGTGCACCAGGCGTGGCAATTCGGGCAGCATCTGGGCGTAACGCGGCGCCTCGTGCTTGAGCCGGTCCATCAGGCCGCGCCAGCCGATTTGTTCGTTCATCCAGCGCTCTAGAAACGGCTTGGCCGTGGTGTACAGGTCCAGGTCGGGGTCAAGCTGGCGGCCCAGGCCTTCGATGTTGAGCAGCGTTTTTTGCAGCAGCACCAGTTGCGGCTGGATCTGAACATTGAAGCGGCGCGAGGCCTGAAACAAGCGCAGCAGGACCTGCCCAAAGGAGATGTCCTTCAAAGGCCGGTCGGTCTGCGGTTCACATACCGCGCGCACCGCGCCTTCAAGTGCGTCCACGCGTGTGTCGGGCGGCACCCAGCCGGCTTCAATGTGCAGTTCAGCCACACGCTTGTAGTTGCGCTGGAAGAAGGCAATGAAGTTGTAGGCCAGGTATTCCTTGTCGCTTTCGGTCAGGCTGCCTATGATGCCGAAGTCCAGCGCGATGTAGCGGCCGAAGGTGCGCGGGTCCAGGCTCACCTGGATGTTGCCGGGGTGCATGTCGGCGTGAAAAAAACCATCGCGAAACACCTGGGTAAAGAAGATGGTGACACCGTCGCGGGCCAGCTTCTTGATGTCCACGCCCGCCGCACGGATGCGCTCAAGCTGGCTGATGGGCACGCCGTGCATGCGCTCCATGACGATGACGCTGGGTGTGCACAGGTCCCACACCATTTCGGGCACCAGCACCAGGTTCAGGCCGGCCATGTTGCGGCGCAGTTGTGCGGCGTTGGCGGCTTCGCGCACCAGGTCCAGTTCGTCGTGCAGATAGCCGTCGAATTCAGCCACCACGTCGCGCGGCTTGAGGCGCTTTCCGTCAGCCGACAGCCGTTCCACCCACCGAGCAATCGTGTTGAGCAGCGCCAGGTCCTGGTCGATGACTTCCAGCATGCCCGGACGCAACACCTTCACGGCCACCTGCCGGCCGTCCTTGAGCACGGCAAAGTGCACCTGCGCGATGGAGGCGCTGGCCACGGGCTCGGTCTCGAAGCTTTCAAAGATGGCATCGATAGGCCTGCCAAAGGCCTTTTCCACCAGCGCGCGCGCCTGGGCGGCGGGGAATGGCGGCACCCGGTCTTGCAGCCTGGCCAACTCATCGGCCACGTCCAGCGGCAGCAGGTCACGCCGCGTGCTCAGCACCTGGCCAAACTTGACGAAGATCGGCCCCAGCCTCTCCAGACCCTGGCGCAGGCGTTCACCACGTGGTGCATCGAGCTTG
>CAZUKT010000537.1:0-3384 GCA_964620975.1 uncultured Rubrivivax sp.
GGGGCTGCAGGTAGCGCAGCTTGACATCGAAGGGGCAGCCCATGGTGTTGAATTCAAAGGCGACACGCTGTTCGAAGATGCCCTTGATGGAGGCCAGGAACTGCATCATCGTGGTGTCCTTGAAGCCGTAGACGTCATCTTCAATGAAGAAGTCGAACTGGATGCTGGAGTCCACGGGCGGGCCACTGTGGCAGGGCATGCGGTAACCGCGGGCCCAGTCTGCGATGGCCAGCCTCAGTACATTCGAATTGGCCGCGCCCACCACCTGCAGTTGCGGTGGCTGGCCGGCGGCCACAAAACGCATCAGCGCCAGCACACGGCCCTGCTGGTCTGCGCGCCTGGCACTCGCGGGGTAGCCGGGGCCACGCTCGCCACTTTCGTGGCGGATGCACGCCACCATCTCTTGCCGCTGCGCGCGGTCGGCGTCCACCGGTTCAAGCCAGCTGACCTTGCGATGGTCGGGCTTGAAACTGAAGTCGAAGACCAGGCGCGCTGTGCCGTCGGCGGCAGCGAGACAAGGCACGCGGTAGCTGCTCACATGGTCCTTGACGGCGTCCACGAAGCGGTAGGCGACCTCTTCCGCGCCTACGGATTCGAGCACCTTGACGCTGGGCCCGCCGGTGGCTGATGCGAAGGCCAGTTCCACCTTCACGCGGCCCTCCGTCTTGCGGGCCAGTTCCAATTCAGGGTAAACCGGTGTGCCACGCTGGGCTGCCGCAGGTGTGAGGCAACGCAGTGCTGCCGAAGGCTCTGAGGTGATCTCTTGCGCCAGCACCGGGCCGGCCAGCAAGCAGGCAAGCACAAAGCAAATGGTGCGGCAGCCGCTTTGAAGGCGGCTGCCACCGCTGCGGGTGCTGCCGTTGCCGGGGCCGTCTGTGAAAAGTCGCACAGCCGCGATTCTAGGCGGGGCTATGGGTGTGCCCCGCCGCAGCAAGTGCACCGCCCGCCGTGCCAGGCATCGAGCCCTGGCATGGGCGGGCGGGCAAGCACTCACGGCCGCGCAGGCGGCCGTTCGGTGCGGCCTCAGCGTGCGGCGCGGCGGCGGGCCATGAAGCCCACCAGGCCCAGGCCACCCAGCATCAGCGCGTAGGTGCCCGGCTCGGGCACTTGGGTGATGACGTACAACTGGCCGCCTTCAACCAGTTCACCCGCGATGCCGTAGTGCGCTTGTGTCACGCCGGCAAAGTAGCGCTTGCCGTCGGCCTTGGCCAGCACGTCGGTGATTTCGATGATCCCCGAGTTCTCTTCGTCCTGCGTCAGGAAGCCCGCCGCGCCGGTGATGAAGCGGTTGGTGTCGGACTTGAAGATCTGCGTGGCGGTGCCGGTGGTGGGGTCAAACACCCAGGTCTTGGCGATGTAGGACGTATTGCCCGGGTCTTCCTGGATCAGCACTTCGCCGTTTTTGCCCACGGTGATGTTGTCAAACGAACGCGCGGTGGCGTTGTCGCTGCCGACGAGCGTGGCCGCGTCAAGCACCATGGCGATGCTGCCGTTGTCGTAGTCGACCACGCCCGAGGCTTCGGCAAAGGTCAGCTTGTACAAGCGGGCGGTCTGTGTGCCCACCGGGCCGGTGTTGCCGTCGGGGTCGGCACCGGTGGTGACGAAGTAAAAGGTCTTGGCGTCGGCCCACTGGCCGTCTTCGGGGCGGGCGAATTCGGTGATGCCGTTGGCACGCGATGCTGTTTGTTGCGCAGCGCCGTTGACGCTGGTGTCCACGGCCACGGTGCTGAAGGCGCCGTTGATCTGGCCTTGCTCCAGGTTGCCCGTGGCGCCGCCCTGGGCGCTGGCCACGTTGACCTTGACACCACGCAGGTTGCCGTTGTCCAGGCCGGCACGCTGCACTTCATTGCCGGTGTTGGTCTTGATGCCGGTGTAGACGTAGACCTGGCCGGGGGTGGAATCATCGAGGCCGATGACGACGGTCTTGTCACCGCTCCAGGGGTTGGCCACGCTGTTTTCCCACGAGAACTTGCCGAGCTTGGCCAACTCGTAGGACTTGCCCTTGTCGGCGCCGGTGGCCACAAAGCCGTAGGCGCGGCCTTCGTTGCCGGCTTCTTCACCGTTCATGAAGATGCGGGTCTGCGTGCCCAGGCCGCTGGATGCGTTGTAAAACGCGCTCACGGCCGGAAGGTCGGCCGAGCACAGGCGGGCAAACGCATTGGCCGCGCCGGCTGCCGGGGCCCAGGTGCCAGCGCCCGTGGACACCAGGTGGCTGGTGGACAGGTCGTTGCCGCTGAGCACACGCAGGTCGGCCTTGTTGATCTTCCATTCAGACACAAAGGCGCCCGTGGCGCCGTGCGCGCGCACCGTGCCCAGCGTGGTGCCGAGTTCGTGGTTCATCAGCAGCGTGAAGGTGGTGCCGTCGTCGTTGGCGTAGGCGCCCAGGCCGTCGGGGATGCCCACCATGCGGTAGGCGGGCGTGTTCTGGGCCGAATCGCCCACGGTCAGCAGGGCTTGCACCGACCAGTTGGCGGCGGTGGACGTGACGTAGGCCGACTGGCTGCTGGTGCCGTCGGTGTTGGCAGCGAACGCGCCGCTGCTGATGGCGGCGGCTATGAGGGCGGCCACGATGTTCTTGCGCATGAGGGACTCTCCTGGGGTTGGATGGGGTGCGATGTGAAGCCACGGGCCGCGCCGCTTTCGCGGGTACAGCCCATGCACTTGGCCCCAACCTTAGGAGGCGACCGGGTCAGTCTCGTGACTGCCGCAAGTCCCCATCGGCTCCATCACCCCTTACTCAGGGGGTGCATCCCCGCCTGGGGGGCGTCAGCGCTGCAGCACCTTGCGCACCACGTCGGCCAGGTTCTGCGCGGTGAGGTGGAAGTGCTTGAAGAGCGCGGGCGCCGGGGCGCTTTCGCCGAAGGTGTCCAGGCCCAGCACGGCGGCGCAGCCGTACTTCCACCAGCCGTCAGTCACCCCGGCTTCCACCGCCACGCGGGGCAGCCCGGCCGGCAGCACCGCCTTCTTGTAGGCCGTGCTCTGGCGGTCAAACACATTGGTGCTGGGCACGCTCACCACGCGCACGGCGATCTTGCGTTCGGCCAGCAACTGCTGCGCATGCAGGGCCAACTGCACTTCACTGCCGGTGGCCATGATCACGGCCTGCGCCTTCTTCTTCATGCCCACTTCGGCCGGCTCGGCCAGCACGTAGGCGCCTTTGCTGATTTCGTCCAGCCCGGCCTTGGGGGCATAGGGCAGGTTCTGGCGGCTCAGCAGCAGTGCGCTGGGGCGCGTGCGGTTGCCCAGGGCCATGGTCCAGGCCACGGCGGTCTCCGCAGTGTCGGCCGGGCGCCAGACGTCCAGGTTGGGGATCAGCCGCAGGCTGGCGGCGTGCTCCACGCTCTGGTGCGTGGGGCCGTCTTCACCCAGGCCGATGCTGTCGTG
>CAZUKT010000538.1:0-395 GCA_964620975.1 uncultured Rubrivivax sp.
ACTTCGCCGAACGCTTCGTCGGCGCCGCGGTGAATGAGTACAAGGGCCTGGACATCATCATCAACAACGCCGGCTACACCTGGGACAACGTGATCCAGAAGATGACCGACGAGCAGTGGTACGCGATGATCGACGTGCATCTGACGGCGCCGTTCCGCATCCTGCGCGCGGCGCAGCCGGTGATCCGCAACCTGGCGAAAGCCCAGAGCGAGGCCGGCCAGCGCGTGGTGCGCAAGGTGGTCAACATCTCGTCGGTGGCGGGGCTCTTCGGCAATGCCGGACAGGCCAACTATTCCACCGGCAAGGCCGGCATCGTCGGCCTGACGCAAACGCTGGCCAAGGAGTGGGGGCGCCTGAACGTCACCGTCAACTGCGTGGCTTTCGGCCTCATCAAG
>CAZUKT010000538.1:405-3378 GCA_964620975.1 uncultured Rubrivivax sp.
TTAAAGCATGCGTGGATGAGCGAAGAGATGGTGCTGTACCGCGACCAGGTGCGGCGCTTCATCCGCGCCGAGATGGTGCCGCACCTGGACACCTGGCGGCGCCAGGGCTACACGCCGCGCGAGGTGTGGCGCGGCCTGGGTGAGATGGGCCTGCTGCTGCCCGAGATCGACGAGGCCTACGGCGGCTCCGGCGTGCCGATGTCGTTTCAGCTCACGCTGCAAGACGAGTTGGCGCTGGCCGAGGCGCCCTGCAACGGGGTGCACACAATCGCCGCGCACTACATCGTCGACTACGGCACGCCAGAGCAGAAACAGCGCTGGCTGCCGCGCCTGGTGAGCGGTGAACTCGTGGCCGCCATCGCCATGACCGAGCCAGGTTGCGGGTCCGACCTGAAGGCGCTGCGCACACGTGCCCGCCGCGACGGTGACCACTACGTGATTGACGGCAGCAAGACCTTCATCACCCAGGGCTTCACCGCCAACCTGATTGTGGTGGCCGTGCGCACCGGCGAGGCTGGCAGCAAGGGCGTGAGCCTGGTCGTGCTGGAGACGGAAGTCCTGGCGGGCTTTCGCGTCGGCCGGCGGCTGGAGAAGATTGGCCTGCACGCCTTGGACACGGCGGAGATGTTCTTTGACGCTGTGCGCGTGCCGGCCGCCGCCGCCATCGAACTGGCGCTGGAACTCACCGTGGCCTATTGCAAGCAGCGGCAGGCCTTTGGCAAAACGCTGTTCGAGTTTCAGAACACGCGCTTCAAGCTGGCCGAGTGCGCCACCATCGCCCACGTCGTTCGCACCTTCGTCAATGACTGCGTGCAGCGCATGGACGACGGCACCCTGGACAACGACGCCGCCTACATGGCCAAGTGGTGGACGTCCGAGCAGCAAGGCAAGGTGATGGACGAATGCCTGCAGCTCTTTGGCGGCTATGGTTACATGGCCGAGTACCCCATCGCACGCCTGTACACCGATGCCCGGGTGCAGCGCATCTACGGCGGCACGACCGAGATCATGAAAGATCTCATTGCCCGAAACCTGTGACGCCCCTTGACTTCATCAGCAGGACCGCCATGCAGCCCACCACCACGACTCCCGCTCTCGTACGAACCCGTCGGGAGGGCGCTGTCGAGTGGCTGATCATCGATAACCCGTCGAGCATGAATGCGCTCTCTGATGGCGTGGTCGAAGGCCTTCGCGGTGCGTTGGCAACGGTGCGTGCTGACCCCGAGGTGCGGGCGGTCGTGATCACCGGTGTGGGCCGTGCGTTCTGCGTGGGCGCAGACCTGTCCGGCATGCAAGCGCGGATGCAAAGCGCAGGCGCCGGCCAGGCGAGCCTGGGCAACCACGTGGCCGACGGCATGCTCGCCGCAGCCAACCCCCTGGTGCTGGAACTGCAAAGCCTGCCGGTGCCGGTCGTCTGCGCGCTCAATGGTGTTGCCGCTGGGGCCGGTGTGGGCATCGCGTTGGCGGCCGACCTGTGCGTCGCAGCACGCTCGGCGTTTTTCTATCTGCCCTTCATGCCCAAGCTTGGTGCCGTGCCCGATCTCGGCAGCAGCTGGTGGATAGAACGCCTGTTGGGAAGAGCGCGGGCCATGGGCCTTGCGCTGCTGGGCGACCGGTTGCCTGCTGAGCGCGCAGCGCAGTGGGGCCTCATCTGGGATTGTGTGGAAGACGAAGCACTGACCGCGAAGGCCAGCGAACTGGCACAGCGCCTGGCCCGATTGCCAGCGCATGCGGCGCCGGAACTGCGCATCGCCTTCCAAAGGGCCGCCAGCAACACTCTGGCGCAGCAACTGGACTACGAGGCGGCGCGCCAACGCGTCTTGCTCGACAGCGCAGCGTTTGCCGAAGGCGTCAGTGCCTTCCTCGGCAAGCGCGAGCCGGTGTTTGCGAGTCGAAGCTAGGACAGTCGTCGGCACGAGGCCATGCGCCTGCGGCCCACTCAAGGAGCGAACCGGTGAACCAAAGCAACCCGAAACCCACGGCAAGCCTGCTGGTTGAAGCCGAGGACTTTGATCGCCATGGCGGCTGGCCTCGGGCGACCGGTTGCCGACGCCACGACCTTGATTCAAGTCCCCTTTGCCGGCGAGTATGAAGTTTGGGTACGGGCCAAGGACTGGGTACCTTCACACCACCCCGGCCGCTTCAAGTTGTCCATCAATGGCGTGACGCTCGACGCCGAGTTCGGCGCCAACGGCGCCGATTGGTCGTGGCAATCCGCCGGCATGGTGTTCATCGCGCAGGGCGACGTGAACCTGGCCTTGCACGACCTCACCGGCTTCGATGGCCGCTGTGATGCCATCTACCTGAGCATGGACGGATCGGTGCCCTCCAACGAGGTGGGTGCCGCTGGTCGCGCCTGGCGAAGGACGCTGCGAGGCCTTCCCGATGCACCCGTAGCCGCCGGTCACTTCGACGTCGTTGTCGTCGGTGGCGGCGTATCGGGCTGCGCCACGGCGCTGGCCGCGGCGCGGCTTGGGCAGCGTGTCGCCCTGATCCATGACCGGCCTGTGCTTGGCGGCAACGCCAGCAAGGAGATCGGCCTGATGCCACGAGGCACCCAAGGCGCGCTGCTGCGCGAACTCTCCGCGCGAACGCCCGACGGCGACCTCATGGCGCTGTCGTTGCTGCAGGCCGAGCCGACGGCTGCCGTGTTTCTCGAACACCGGATCATCGACGCCAAGACGGAGGGTCAGAAGATCGTCTCGGTCGACACCGTGCAGGCCCGTGGTGGCCATGAGCGGCGCTTCCTGGGCTCGATGTTCATCGACACCACGGGCACGGCCATGCTGGGCGTTCTGGCTGGGGCCGAGACGCTCTTCGGCCGCGAGGCGCGGTCGGCCTTCGGTGAGTCCTACGCACCTGAAGTTGCCGACGACATGCACCACGGCAACACCTTGTTTTTCCGCACCGGAATGTCTGAGCAGCCGGTTGATTTCCCCGCTGTGCCGTGGGCTACCGAAGTGGCCAAGGACT
>CAZUKT010000539.1:0-3376 GCA_964620975.1 uncultured Rubrivivax sp.
CAAAGCGCCAGGCCGATGCCCAGGCCTTCGGCCTTGGTGGAGAAGAAGGCCTCGTAAAGCCGGGCGATGACTTCTTCTTTCAGCCCCGGCCCCATGTCGGTGACGCTGAATTCAATGACGCCGCCTTCTTCGGGCGTGTGGCGTGGCACCACGCGCAGCTCGATGTGGCGGCGCGACGCCGGCAGTTGCACGCCGTCTATGGCTTCGGCCGCGTTCTTCAGCAGGTTCATCAGCACCTGCTCGATCAGGATGGGGTCGGCCATGATGCTGGGCAGCCGCTGCGCCACATAGGTGTGGATGGCCACGTTGCGGCGGCGCAGTTCAATGCCGGCCAGCTCTACCGCGTCGTCGACGATCTGCTGGGCGTGCGAAGGCTGGCGCTGCGGTTCACTCCGCTTCACGAAGGCGCGAATGCGACGGATGATCTGCCCCGCCCGTTCGGCCTGGCGCGCCGTCTTCTGCAGGGCGGCCACCAGGTCGTCCTTGGCAATGGAATCGGCCTTGACGCGCGACACCATGCCGTTGCAGTAGTTGGTGATGGCAGTGAGTGGCTGGTTCAGTTCGTGTGCCACCGAACTGGCCATCTCGCCCATGGTGACCAGCCTGCTGGTGACCTGCGCCTTTTCAGCCTGTGCGGCAGTTTGCTCTTCGGCGCGCAGCCGGGCTGTAATGTCGGTGGCGATGAGCATCTGCGCCAGCCGGCCGTCGGTCCACTGCAGGTAGCGCGCACGCACGTCAAACCACTTCTGCAGTGACTCCACGTACACCTCGCGCGGGCTGGCGCCAGTCTCGGTCAACGGGTGCGGGGGTCCGCCAGGCCGGTCGTCGATGGCGGCATCGCTCGCGGGGCTGAAGGCCGCGTCCAGCACACCCCCGGCCATGTGCTGGTGGCCACGCGCATCGCCCCCAAACCACAGGCGATAAGAGCGGTTGGCAAAGAGCAGATCACCTTGCTGCACCGATAGCACCGACACGGACGCGTCCAGCCCTTCCAGCACGGTGGTAAAGCGCTCGTGGCTGGCCGAGAGCTGGTCACGGATGCGCTTGGCCTCGGTGATGTTGGTCATGCTGGTCATCCAGCCGGTCTGCTGCGCCTTGGAGTCAATCAGCGGGCTGATGTACATGCGGGCGTCAAAGATGCTGCCTTCCTTGCGCATCACCTTCACCTCGATACCACCGCTGGGGCTGCGGCCTTGCAGTTCCTGTTGCAGCAGGCGGCCGTTTTCTTCAAGCCTGTCATGCGGCCAGTAGGGGTAGGGCGGTTGCACACCCACCATTTCTGCGCTGGTGAAGCCGGTCATCTGGCAGAAGGCTGCGTTGACGTAGGTGACGCGGCCTTCCAGGTCCATGGCCCGCATGCCAGTGGGCATGGAGTTTTCCATTGCACGGCGGAAGTTGGTCTCTTGCACCAGCGCGCCCTGGATCTGCGCACGGCGGCGCATGTGGCGCCACGTGCCCAGCAGCATCCACACGGTGAGCACACTCAGTGCTACCACCATCCAGAACAGGGTGTTGCTGATGAGGCCGATGCTGGTGCGCCAGCCCTGGCCACGCAGCAACAGGCCGTTGAGCGCCGGGGTCAGCGGGGCGTCACTGACGATGGGCGCCCGGCGGGATGTTTGGCCCGGCATGGCGGTGACGGTGGACGCCAGCACGGCCTGCTTTTCGTCCACCACTGAAATCATGTGGCGCTGCGCCACGTCGGCCGGCACAAAGTGCCTCACCAGGGACTCCACCGAGTACTCCACCACCAGCGTGCCCGAAAACGCCGCGCGCTCGGCCAGCGGCACATGCAGTTGAAAGACCTTGGCACCAGCGCTGTCAGAAAACGCGCGCGAATAGGCCGGCGTGCGTGAGTCGCGTGCAGCGCGGAAGGTGTTCTCGGGCTCGGTGTTCTGGCCCTCGCGCGGCAGCGCGGGCTCGGGCAATGTGCCTGCGCCGGGGTACAGCGGCGCCCACTGCGTGACACGGGCGCGGCGGCGGCCGTCCACCCACGTCAGGTGCGTGATTTCTGGTCTTTCACGCATGAAGGCGGCGGCCTGGCCCTGGAATTCGTCGTTGTCGATGTCGCGTGCCACCAGGTCGCGCGCGATGCGGATCAAGGCTTCCTGGTTCTGGATCAGGCGCAGCCCGATCTGCTGCTGCGTAATTTCGGTGTCGCGCTTGATCGACTCGGTTTCGCGCTCAATTTCCTCGTTGCGCAAGTACCAGAAGGCCGAAATGATCGCGGCCAAGAAGAGCAGCACCGACAGCAGTGGCCCCAGCGTTGCAAAGCGGTCCTGCCGGGCTGGCGATTGCCGCCGCCACCATTGGCCAAACAGGCGTTTGGCGGCAGGCAAGGTGGTGGCCTGCCGAGCGGGGGACGGGCGCTTGGGTTTCATGGACGTTGATTATCCGGGGCAGCCCACACGGTGTAGGTATATTCCACATTACGAAAACGTAAAGCACTATTTGAAATCCTGGAAACCTGTGACACACTCCGGCCCCGTTGCAGAACACACAGACAAGGAGACAACCATGTCCGCACTGCCGGAATCCCCGAGTGGCGCTATCGCCAATGACACAGACAGCCAGGAAACCCGCGAATGGCTTGACGCCCTGAGCGGCGTCATAGGCAACGAAGGCGCCGAACGTGCGCACTTCTTGCTGGAGCAAATGCTGGAGCACGCGCGCCAGAACGGCATGGACATGCCCTTCTCGGCCAATACCAGCTACACCAACACGATCGACCCCGACGACGAGGAGCGCAGCCCCGGCAACCTCAAGCTCGAAGGCCGGCTGCGCGCCTACATGCGTTGGAACGCCATGGCGCTGGTCGTCAAGGCCAACCGCCTGCACCCCGCCGACGGTGGCGACCTGGGCGGCCACATCAGCAGTTTTGCCAGCCTGGCGCACATGTTTGCCGCCGGCTTCAACCATTTCTGGCACGCCGAGAGCGAAGGCCACGGCGGCGACCTGCTGTACGTGCAAGGCCACTGCTCGCCAGGCATCTACGCACGCGCCTTCCTCGAAGGCCGCATCAGCGAAGAGCAGATGCTCAACTTCCGGCAAGAGGTGGGCGGCAAGGGCCTGTCCAGCTACCCGCATCCCAAGTTGATGCCCGAGTTCTGGCAGTTCCCCACGGTGAGCATGGGCCTGGGCCCGCACATGGCGATTTACCAGGCACGTTTCCTGAAGTACCTGCATGCCCGTGGCATTGCCGACACCGCCAACCGCAAGGTGTGGGTGTTCTGCGGCGACGGCGAGATGGACGAGCCCGAAAGCCTGGGTGCCATCGGTCTGGCGGCGCGCGAAAAGCTCGACAACCTTGTCTTTGTCGTCAACTGCAACCTGCAGCGCCTGGACGGCCCCGTGCGCGGCAACGGCAAGATCATCC
>CAZUKT010000540.1:0-3354 GCA_964620975.1 uncultured Rubrivivax sp.
AACTGTCGCCGCAGGAAATCGACCGCCTTCACGGGCCGATCGGGCTGGACCTGGGCAGCAAGACGCCCGCCGAGATCGCCGTGTCGATCCTGGCCGAGATCGTCGCGGTCCGAAACGGCGTCAGCCTCAAGCAAAAGAAGCTCGGCTCGGCGATTCCCGAAACCTCGGGCGTTTGCACGCGCTGATGCGGCGTGCTGCATCCCCTTTTTGCCTACCTTGATAGGGCGCCATGAGCGTCGACATCGCCTTGCGGAAGATGACCGGCTTGGCAGAGCCGGCGCCCTCGGACTGCGATTGTGGGATGAAGCGCGACGAAGCGAAGATCGGCCAGAAGTACAGGAGCCACTTCTCTGCCAGGCGGCGAACGGGAACGCCGACCCGGCCGTCGGGGCGCCATGTAGCGCAGCGCGGTTCCTGAATCGCGAGCTCAGCCAGCGCCCTGAATAGTGCCAGCTTGTAGCTGGCCACCTTCTTGTCCCGGTTCAGGATGCCCTCGATCTGGTCCACGGCGCGCAGCGCTCCCGTGGACCGCAGTTCAAACAGCAAGGTGTACCAGCGCGTCCCTGCCCGAGCGAGTGCGTCTTCACCATCCCACCGGCCTATCTGCTGGAAGCCCACCCGCTCAAGCAGTAGCTGCAGGTACTCGGGCGCATAGTTCTTGAAGAGGCGGCCGTCGATGCCACGCTCGTTTCCACCGACATCGCCGCGCGATAGTGGCAACGAAACCAGCAGGCGTCCGTTTGGACGCAGCAGTTGGCGAAGAGCGAAGACCGTGTCAAAGAGATCGGCCTCCGGCACATGCATCAGGACCGCGCTGCACAGGATCCCATCAAAGCGACCACCAAAGGGCTCGCCGATCTGCGGCAGGGCCCCGCCGGCAATTCGTCCCGCGAGTTCGGGGTGATGCACGACCGCGAGGGCCGCCAGGGCGGCACTGGGCGCGGTGTGGGTGGTCATTGCGCTCGTAAGCCGCCCGGTGTTCCGCGCCTGAAGCGCATCGCGCGGCAGTGTCCCCGGGTCCGGGTCAGGCCTTGAGGGCCTTGCAGTTCTTTGCGCAGTCGGCACAGGCGTCGCCGCAGGCCTTGCACTCGGCGTGTTTCTTCTCGTGCTTGCGACATTCCTTTTCGCACTCTTCACACACCGATGCGGCCACCTTGGCGAATGCCACCAGTTGGCTCGCTCCCTGAGCGGCCAGCCTGTGCAGCGCGCCGCACACCGCCAGCAGTTGGTTCACCGATGTCGCACAGGCGGCCATCTCTTTTTCGCCCTGGCCCAGCAGCACCAAGCAATGCGCCAGGCAGGCCTCGCCGGTCGTCACGCAGGCGGCCGACGAATCGATCAACGCCTTGTTCTTGCCGCCGCCATGGGCGTGGTGGCTGTGGTCGGGGGTGGCCGTTTTGGCGGGCGCCGGGGTGGCCGCCGCAGCGGCTGCTGCCAGGGTCGACAGCGCCGAAAGGGCGCCGCCTTGAACGAGGGTGCGTCGATCCATCATGGTTCTCCAGAGGTAGTGCGTCGAACAAAGGGCGTTGCTTGCCCGATCATCTATTTTGCGACGGACGCGGACGCGCCGGAATCGTGATGTGCCGGCGCTGGATGACCTGAGGCCTCCACGCGCACAGTGGCACCGAACATGGCGAACTTCGCGCGTTGGGCCGCCGGCAACGGAGCCTCTGCGTTGGCCAGCGCTTTGGCCAACGCAGCCGCCTCGTCACCCGACAGACCGGTGTCGCGCAAGGCGGCCGCGTCCTTCAGGCCATCACCGCCGCAGACCACCACACGCCAGAGGCTGCCCTCGCGGCGCAGCAGCGCGCGGCCGCCGCGCTCGCCCTGCGTCCAGCCGGCCAGCGCGTGCGCGCCCTGCACCACCACCGGGGCGACAGCCAGCGGGGCCTCGGGCTTATCGAACTGCGCCATCAACACCTGGCGGATGGCCTGGTCGTCGGCTGCGGTGGTGTCCGGGGCACACGATGTCGTCAGCAGCGCCCAGGGCGCGAACGACACCAGCAGGAGTTTTCGGCGCTGCATGCTGGCTTGTTTCATCACAGGCTGAGGTTCACGCCGAGTTGCGCTGCGCGCCCGGGCATCGGGTAGCCAGGGCGGTAGGCATATTCACGGTCGGCCAGATTTTCGATCGCAACGAAGACCTCGCCACGCGGGCCCAGCACGGGCAGCGCCAGGGCCATGCGCAGGTTCAGCACCGCGAAGCCGCCGACGCGGGCGGTGTTGGGCGCGCCGTCGGCACGCGCCTTGTTC
Organism: uncultured Rubrivivax sp.; assembly: GCA_964620975.1. Classification (GTDB taxonomy): domain Bacteria; phylum Pseudomonadota; class Gammaproteobacteria; order Burkholderiales; family Burkholderiaceae_C; genus Rubrivivax. The sequence continues at coordinate 2,254 of CAZUKT010000540.1, forward strand.
AGCGTGAACATCGCGCCCTGCGCTTGCGCGTCGGCACTCACGCGCCAAGCACCCTGCTGCCAGGTCAGGCCCAGCGAAGCCGCGCGCCGGGGCGCGTAGGGCAAGTCGTCGAGGGTCGGCGACAGCAGCGTCAGCCCGCTGTAGGTGGACAACGACGGCGACAGCCGCTGCTGCCAGCTCAACTCGGCACCACGGATGCGGTAGGCCCCCAGGTTGGTGAAGCTGGGCAGCGCCACCGCGGGCGGGAAGGCGAACACGTAGCGGTTCTGCAGGCGGTCTTCGAACAGCGCCAGGTCAACACTGCTGCCTGCTGCGGGCGACCAGCGCACGCCCAGCTCCGCGTGGTCCATGCACTCGGGGGCCAGTTGTTTCCAGCTCAGCGGGGCGCCCGCCAGCGGCGGCACGATGGCGTTCAAGAGTGCGGCGTCCAGGCCCGGAAAGTTGAGCCCGCGCGCGAAGTTCAGCCGCAGCGCCAGCGCTTCACCGCGCGCCAGCACCACGCCGGCATGCGGCGCGCTGTGGTTGCCGAAGACATCGTGCCGGTACAGGCGCAGCCCACCAGAGGGCTGCACCGACCAGCCCGAGCCCAGTGCCACGGTCTGCGCGAGACCGATATAGGGCGCGTTCAACCGAAGCGTGGTGTTGTCAAAGGCAACGAAGGGGCCGAAGGCCACGCTGCCCTGCAAGCGATCGACATCGAGCCCGGCGTCCAGCTGACCGCCCGCCCAGGGCACGAACTGTTCGCGCCAGCGCAGGCCCGAAAGTTCGAAGGTGCTGCGGGTCAGGCTGTTGGCGCCGGGGTTGTCCCACACGGCGGCGCCCTTGCTGCGATACAGCTGCAGGCGGCCGTGGTTGGCGCCGTGGCTGTGCTCGATCGACACGCTGGCCAGCGTGCCGCGCGTGTCGTAACGACCGCTGCGGCTGGCCGGGTTGCCTTCGACACCCGGGTCGTGAACGCTGTTGTCGGCCGCCAGCAGCAACGCGCCGATGCGCCAGCCCGCACCCAGCCCGACGCTGCCACGCAGCAGGCCGTTGTCGAGCCGGCCATCGGCCGCGGGCCGGTGGCCGTCAGATTCGGCATGGCCCTGCGCCAGGCTGAAC
>CAZUKT010000541.1:0-3343 GCA_964620975.1 uncultured Rubrivivax sp.
CAATAGACCCTTTTTCCATCTTTATTTCTGTAAGATGTTTTACTATCAAAAGGAGTTAAAGAATGGAGAATATTTACCATTTTTCCAATTGGTAGAGCTACAGAACATGCTGAATTACAATTAACACCTATTCAATTTAAACAAGTGTTTGATTTTATTGAATAAAAGCACCCTGACTGCGGGCGCCGGAAGGGCGCGATGATAGCATCGCCACCCCCTGCACTCTGCCCCTCACGCCATGGCCCGCAAGACCCCCAGCCAACGCCAGGCGCCCGCCACACCGCCCACACTGCCAAGCCGCGAATTGCAGGTGTTTGACAACCCGGCGCCCGGGCGCGACTACGTGGTCCGCTTTGACGTGCCCGAGTTCACCTGCCTGTGCCCGCTGACCGGCCAACCCGACTTTGCGCACTTCACGCTGGAGATCGTGGCCGACAAGCTGTGCGTCGAGACCAAGAGCCTGAAGCTCTACTTCTGGAGCTACCGCAACGAGGGCGCCTTCCATGAGAAGGTCACCAACAGCATCGTGACGGACCTGGTGGCCGCCATTGAGCCGCGTTTTGTGCGCCTGCATGCCGACTGGTTTGTGCGTGGTGGCATCCGCACTTTCGTGACCGTGGAGCACCGCAAGAAGGGCTGGAAGCCGGCGCCCAAGGTCGAACTGCCCGCTGCCTGAGCGCCTGCGAAGCCATGCCCGAGCTCAAGCCCGCGCCAATGCAACCCGCCCCCATGCAAGCCACAAGTCCGGCCGTCGACACCGGCCGCCCGGCTTATCAGAAGTTTGCCGTGGACGTGCGCGCCAGCGCCATCGACGGCCAGGGCGCCTTTGCGGCCGAACCCGTGCCGCCGCGCCTGAAGATTGGCGAGATCCGGGGCGAGAGCATCAGCGTGCAGCAGGCCCGCATCCGTGCCACGCGCAGTGAACGCATCATGATCGTCGAGCTGTCGGACAAAAAAGCCATCGACTTCAGCAAGTCTGCCGACCCCATGCGCTACACCAACCATAGCTGTCGCCCCAACGCGCGGCTGTGCATTCGCCTGGGCCGGGTGGAGTTTTACGCGCTGCGTGCCATAGCGCCGGGCGAGGAAATCACTGTGGACTACGGCGAAACCCACCACGAGGGCAAGCTGCGCTGCCGCTGCGGTGTGGCGGGCTGCCGGGGCGCGCTGTAGCTTCGGATGGGCACCCGGGCGACAGCGCACAGGGCATGCGGTTGGGGCATGACGACGGCCCATCAAGCATCGTGAACAGCGCGCAGCGCGCAGGGCCGCTGCCGCACAGGCCTCCGGGATAATCCAGCGCATGAATCCGCTGCTGTCGCGCCTGCACCCCTACCCGTTTGAACGCTGGCGCGAGCTCACCCGCCACATCGTGCCGCCTGCGCACCTGGCGCCCATCAGCCTGGGCATTGGTGAGCCCAAGCACGCCACACCGGCGTTGATTGAGCAGGCTTTGATGCAGGGCCTGCCCGGCCTGGCGGTCTACCCGGCCACGGTGGGTGAACCTGCGCTACGCGAGGCCGTGGCCGGGTGGGTGCAGCGCCGCTACGGCGTGGTGCTTGATGCGGGCACGCAGGTGCTGCCCGTGACGGGCTCGCGCGAGGCGCTTTTTGCCTTTGCGCAGACCGTCGTGGACCCGACACGGCCCGGCGCCACGGTGGTGTGCCCCAACCCGATGTACCAGATCTACGAAGGCGCCGCGCTGCTGGCTGGCGCGCAGACGGCTTTTGTGCCCAGCGTGCCGGCGCGCAACTTTGCCGCCGACTGGGCTGCCGTGGACGACACCACCTGGGCGCGCACGCAGCTGCTCTACGTGTGTTCACCCGGCAACCCCACAGGCGCCGTGATGCCGCTGGACGAGTGGCGCCAACTCTTCGAGTTGAGTGACCGGCACGGTTTTGTCATTGCCAGTGACGAGTGTTACTCCGAGATCTACTTTCGTGACGAACCCCCGCTGGGCAGCCTGCAAGCGGCCGTGGCCCTGGGCCGCAATGACTTTCACAACCTGGTGGCCTTCACGAGCCTGTCCAAGCGCAGCAACGTGCCGGGCCTGCGTTCGGGTTTTGTGGCCGGTGACGCCGCCTTGCTGAAGGCCTTCTTGCTTTACCGCACCTACCACGGCAGCGCCATGAGCCCCATGGTGCAGCGCGCCAGCGTGGCGGCCTGGAACGACGAGGCGCACGTGGTGGCCAACCGCGACCTGTACCGCGCCAAGTTTGCGCAGGTGACGCCGCTGCTGGCGCAGGTGCTGGACGTGGCACTGCCCGACGCGTCGTTCTACCTGTGGGCGGGCATTCCGCCCGGGGGTCGTGGCCCGGGTGACGGCCTGGGTGACGAAGTGGCCTTCGCCCAGGGCCTGCTCGCTCAATACAATGTCAATGTCTTGCCAGGGCGGCTGCTGGCCCGCAGTGTGCCCGGCCAGGCCCCCCCCAATCCCGGCACGGGCCGCATCCGCATGGCCCTGGTCGCCCCTGTTGCCGAATGCCTGGAAGCCGCGCAACGCATCGTTTCCTACACAAAGAGCCTGAGGCTATGAGCACCACCCAACTGCAAGCCGTGATCGACCTCGCCTGGGAGGCACGCACCGAAATCACGGCCATCAACGCGCCCGCTGTGCGCGACGCTGTGGAACACGTGATCGCCGACCTGAATGGCGGCCGCCTGCGTGTGGCAGAGCGCCGTGGCGTGGGCGACTGGCATGTCAACCAGTGGGTCAAGAAAGCGGTACTGCTGAGCTTCCGGCTGAACGACAACAAGGTCATGCGTGCCGGCGATCTGGAATTTTTTGACAAGGTGAAGACCAAGTTCAGCAATTTGTCAGAAGAACAGATGCGCGCCAGCGGCGTGCGCGTGGTGCCGCCGGCGGTGGCCCGGCGCGGCGCCTACATCGCACCGGGCGCGGTGCTGATGCCCAGCTACGTGAACATCGGCGCCTACGTGGGCGAAAACACCATGGTGGACACCTGGGCCACCGTGGGCTCGTGCGCGCAGATCGGCAAGAACGTGCACCTGAGCGGCGGCGTGGGCATTGGCGGCGTGCTGGAGCCGCTGCAGGCCAACCCCACCATCATCGAGGACAACTGCTTCATCGGCGCGCGTTCCGAGGTGGTGGAAGGCGTGATCGTGGAAGAAAACTCGGTCATCAGCATGGGCGTGTACATCGGCCAGAGCACCAAGATCTACGACCGCGCCACCGGCACCGTCACCTACGGCCGCATCCCTGCTGGCAGCGTCGTCGTGTCGGGCAACCTGCCCAGCGCCGACGGCCGGTACAGCCTGTACTGCGCGGTGATCGTGAAGAAGGTCGATGCGCAAACCCGCGCCAAGACCAGCATCAACGAAC
>CAZUKT010000542.1:0-2714 GCA_964620975.1 uncultured Rubrivivax sp.
GGCCAACGCGCCCAGGCGAAGAACGCGCCTACCGTCGGCGTCGTGATGCTGAAGGCGGCTCGGCCTCAGCAGCCTCGGCTTTGATAGCTGGCGCATGGCCCAGCGGTGCCAACAACGCGTCGAGCACGTCATAGGCCTGCTGCAAGGTCTCGACCCCCACTTGCTCCTCGATGCTGGCGTAGCGCGCTTCGATAGCCGGAATCATGCGTCGACCGAGTTGGCGGCTGCGGGCAGTCGCCGAGACGCTGACGCGGCGCTGGTCGTCTGCCATGCGCTCGCGGTCGACAAACCCGGACTCTTCCATGCGCAGCAATACGCCCACGATGCTGGGGCTGGAGATCTGGCACATCTCGCACAGCTGGCGTGGCTCCAGCGGCCCGTGTGTCAGCAGCGCACGGATGATTCGCCATTGCTGTTCCGTGACGCCGTTCTCGTTGAGGATGGGCCGGCACTGGGCCATCAGCGCTTCGCGCGCCTGCAGCATCAGCTGGGGCAGGTTGCGATGACGAAATGCGGCCGGCATGTGGGTTCCTTGTGGCGGTCTGCCTGCGGGTCGGCGGCGCGGCTGATGGTCGCCCACGAGCCTTTGGTTCACATGATAGTGAATCGCTGTCGCACCACTGCACGGCCTCTGCGCCGTCGTGCGATGGCGGCGTGCCAGGCTGGCCGGATTGGCTCGTTCGATAGTTGCAGCCCAGGGTAAATCCTGAGATCGAAAAGCGCAGCAAACGCTTGACTCACTCACATATAAGCAAAATACTCACACACATGTTAGTAAACCGGCGGATGACGATGACAAGCCGGTCGCCAACCACTGCCCACGAACGGAGACAAGCCCCATGCCGACCACAGTCGCCCACGCCGCCCCGCTAGCCCGCATCGCCTTTGCAGCCCTGGCCCTGGCGTCATCCACGCTGCACGCTCAGGAGGTGACGCTCAAGGTATCGCACTTCCTGCCGCCCAACTCCAACTACCAGAAGGGCGTGCTGGAGCCCTGGTGCGACAAGCTCGCCAAAGACTCGGGCGGCAAGTTGAAGTGCCAGATCTACCCCGCCATGCAGCTCGGTGGCACACCGCCCCAACTGGCCGACCAGGTGAAAAACGGCGTGGCCGACATCGTGATGACCTCGCCCAGCTATTCGTCGGGTCGCTTCCCGTACACAGAAGCGCTGGAGCAGCCTTTCACCTTGCCCCCTGGCGGCCTGGCCGGCAGCAAGGCCATGTGGGACTACAGCCAAAGGTTCGCCACCAAGGACTACGCCGACTTCAGGCTGCTGGCCATGTTCAGCGGCAGCGGCGTCATCATGAGCACGTCCAGCAAGCCCATCCTCACCGTGGACAGCTTCAAGGGCGTGAAGCTGCGCAGCCCTTCGCGCAGCGCCGCCAAGTTGCTGACGGCCCTGGGAGGCGCCCCCGTCAACATGCCGCCGGCGCAGATCACCGAAGCCGTGTCCAAGGGCGTGGTGGACGGCGCCATGGCCACCTGGGAATTGGTCCCCGCAGTCAAGTTGCAGGAAGTGACCAAGTACCACATGCAGGGCCCGACCAACCAGCCGGCCTTCACCCAGAACCCCCTGGTCATGCTGATGAACAAGGCCAAGTACGACGGCCTGCCGCCTGAACTGCGGGCCGTGCTGGACAGGGCCAGCGGCACCGCCTTGGTGGAACTGGCTGGCTCGGCCTGGGACAAGGCCATCGTCGATGGCCGCAAGATTGCCAACGACGCCGGCAACAAGACGCTCACCGTCAAACCCGAGGACTACGAGGCCATGCGCAGGATGTCGGCTTCGGTCGAGGTGGAATGGGCCAAAGACGTGGCGGCCAAGGGTCTGGATGGCGCCATGCTGGTCCGGGAGGTTCGGGCCCTTGGCGCCAAGTACATGAAGTGACCTGCCTGCCCCACCGCAAGAGACACACACCATGGCTGAAGTCATAGAACGTGCAGGTGCCAGCGAATTGCTGTCCCGCCGCGCGGTGGGCAGGCTGCTCGACCGCGTGGCCACCGGCTTCACGATGCTGGGCGGCCTGACCTTCTGCGCGCTGATCGCGATGTCGATCGTCTCCATCGTCGGGCGCAAGCTGTTTGCCACGCCGGTGCAGGGAGATGTTGAACTGATGCAGATGGGCGCAGCCGTGGGTGCGGCCGCCTTCTTGCCGCTGTGCGCGCTGTACGACCACAACGTCAAGGTCGACGCCCTGACCGGATGGATGAGCGCGCGCAGCCGGGCCGTGCTCGACGCCATAGCGCATGCCTTGCTCACGGTGGCCGCGTGTGTGATCACCTGGCGCACGGCGTTGGCCGCGACAGAGGGCTATTCATCGGGCGAGGTGTCCACGCTGCTGTCCGTGCCGATGTGGCTGCCGGTGGCGCTGCAGGTGCCCAGCTTTGCGCTGCTGGCCTTGTGTGGTGTGCACCGCACCGTGCTGTCCGTGCGCGACGTGTTGGGGCGCCAGTCATGAGTGGCATGGCGATAGGCCTGACCATCTTCGGCTGCCTGATGTGCCTGCTGGTGCTGCGCATCCACGTGGGCACAGGCATGTTCTTTGCGGGCTCGGCGGCCTTCCTGGCCATGAACCACGGTGACTTCAACGCACTGCTTTTCACGCTGAACAATGTGGCCTACGCGCGCCTGTCCAACTACGACCTGGCGGTCATACCGCTGTTCATGCTGATGGGCCAGTTCGCCACCAACGGCGGGCTGTCCAGGGCTTTG
>CAZUKT010000542.1:2724-3333 GCA_964620975.1 uncultured Rubrivivax sp.
CTTTGTTCCGGTGTGCGGCGGCCTTCATTGGCCACTTCCGTGGCGGCCTGGCGATGGCCGCCACCGGGGCTTGTGCGGGCTTCGGCGCCATCTGCGGCTCTTCACTGGCCACAGCGGCCACCATGGGCCAGGTGGCGCTGCCTGAGTTGCGTGCACATGGCTACTCGGGGCGGCTGGCCACCGGCACCCTGGCCGCAGCGGGCACGCTGGGCATCCTGATCCCGCCATCGGTGCCGCTGGTGATCTACGCGGTACTCACGCAAGAGTCGATCGGCAAGCTCTTTGTCGCCGCCGTGATCCCGGGCCTGATTGCCATGTTCGGCTACATGCTCGTGATCCGGCTCGTCGTCACCTTCAACCCCGCCGCCGGGCCGGCCGGTGACAAGGCGCCCTGGCCGCAGCGCCTGGAGTCGCTGGTGGAGGTGCTGCCAGTGGTGGGCGTCTTCCTTGTTGTCATCGTGGGCATCTACGGGGGTTGGGCCAACCCCACCGAGGCGGCGTCCATCGGCGCGGCCGCCTGCGGCGTGCTGGCCGTGCTGCGGGGCGGCATGCGCTGGCCGGGGCTGCGCGCCAGCATCATCGGCACCGCCCACGCCACAGCCATGATCT
>CAZUKT010000543.1:0-3328 GCA_964620975.1 uncultured Rubrivivax sp.
ACCCAGGTGCAATTCACCCCGCAGCGACGCGCTGGTGGGCGCCGCCGCCTGTGTGTAGCCCAGCGTGATGTCGCCTGCCAGGGGCACGCCGGCCAGCACCGAGTCGTGCAGGCGAAGGTGCCCGTTGCCCACCACACGCTGGGCCAGCGCCAGTGCGGGCAGGCGGTCTGGGTTGGCGGGCAATTGCAGGTCAAACTGCCAGCCGGCTGACACCCGGTGTGGCCCCTGGCGCCAGGGTGCATTGGCTTCGCCTGGCCACCACGGCAGTGGGTCGAAGTCAGTCAGCGTGCCGGTGCTTTGCAGCTTCCATTCGCCGCGTGCCACCTTGTGCAAGAGCGCCTGCAATTCGGCGCTGGCCTTGCCTGCGGTGGCACGCACATGCTTGAGTTCGAGCCGCTCGTCAGTGGCATGGCCTTGCATCTGCAGGCGCACGGGTTGGGGCGCGGCTTCGAGTTGGCCTTCGAGGTCGATCTTCCAGTCCATCTGCGGCGGCGGGGCCGCGCTGGTGGCCGCGCGGTCGGGCGAGGGCAGGCCCACCAGGGTTGCGCTGACGGGGCCGCTCAGTGTCATGGCGGCCGCACGGCCGTCCAGGCGCTGCGGCGTCACGCCCTGCAGTTGGGTCTGCAGGCTCAGGCTGTGGCCTTGCCACAGGGCGCTGCCCGACCAGCGGCCGGCGCCGCGTGTGGCGTCGGCCAGCGTCAGGTCAAACTGCTTCAGCGCCAGACGGTCGGGCTGGTTGAGCTGGCCCTGCAACTCGGCGGCCAGGCGCTGCAGCGGCAGGCGGCGTTCGTCCCAGCGGCCTGGCAGTGCGTTGCTCAGCACCAATTTGGCCGTCAGCGGCGCGGTGCTGGCGCTGCTGTCCAGCGTGGCGGTGGCGCTGAGCAGGGTTTGTGGTGCGCCGGGGCTCAGCGCTGAGAGATCCAGCGACTCGGTGTGCAGCGCCAGGCTGTGCAGTGGCCAGGCCTGCAGCAACTGCAGGCCGGCTTGTGCGTCAAGCACCGGCGCCGGGTGCCCGGCCGGCGGCACGCCACGCAGCGTGGCCTGCAACTGCAGCAGTGGCGCGGTGCCTTTGACGCCCACCACGGCGGCCCAGGCCGGCGCGTCACCGCCCAGCACCGGGCGCAGCGTGGCCTGCGCCGTGATGGGCAGCGGCGCCGCCGTGCCCACCTGGGCCTGCGCCTGCAAACGCACGCCCTGCCACTGCAGGCCGGCTTGTGCCACCTGGTAGGGCTGGCCGGGGCGCGGGTCCAGCGAGAGCTGCTGTGCATGCACCTCGGTCATGGGTGCCAGGTCGTCCACCTGCAGGGTCTGCAACTGTGTCTGCGCCACCGTCAGCTGCAGCGGCGCCGCAATGCTGGCCGGCAGCACGATCGGGCGTGGGCCCTTGGGGCCGGTGAGCACGGTGACCTTGCGCGCGCTGAACTGCTGCACGTCCAGCGCCATCCAGGCGTGGTCGTGCGGACGCCAGGTCCAGCGCAGGCCTTCTGCCACCAGGTCGTCCACCGTGACGGACATGCGGCCGTTGCTCCAGCTGAGCTTGATCTGCTCGGCCTGCCAGCGCTCACCCAGCAGCGCGCCCTTGAAGCCCTTGACTTGCACCATCGGTGCGTGCTCCAGCAGCCAGCGCGCGCCGTTTTCATTGAACAGCACCCAGCGCACACCGCCGGCCAAGGTCAGCAAGACCAGCAGCAGCAGGGCGACGATGGCCAGCAGCGGCACCAGCAGGCCCAGCCCCGTGGCCACCACGCGCACGGGCACGGCCACGGCCGCCGCCGCACCGGCCGTTGCGGGCACAGCGGCCGCTGCGGGCGCTGCGTCGGGCGACCTCGGGGCATCGCCCGGTGTGCCGTGGGTTGGCGGGGTGCGGTCGGTGTCGTCCATGCTCAGAACGCAATGCCCACGCTGAAGTGGATGCGCGACTTTCGCACCTCGCGGCCATAGGCCCAGTCCAGCCGCAGCGGCCCCACCGGGCTGCGCCAGCGCACACCCACACCCGCACCCCAAGCGGGCTTGAGCGCCTGCACCGAATTGGCGGCGTTGCCCACGTCCATAAACACGGCACCCCACAGTGAAGGCAGGCTGGCCATGAGCGGCCGCGCCAGTTCGGCACTGCCCGTCATCATGATGATGCCGCTGCCCACGGCACCGTCCACCTGCGGGCCCAGGCTGCGGTAGGTGTAGCCGCGCACCGAATCGTCACCGCCAACGCGCCACTTGTGTGATTCAGGCACGACCATGTTGGAGCGCAGGAACACCCGGCCCAGTTCCAGCCGGGCCTGGCCGTACCAGGTGCGGCCCAGCGGCCGGTACACGGTCAGCCGGCCATAGGCGCGGCCGTAGTAGCCCGCCGTGGCGTCGGTGCCGTGTGAGCGCCCGGAGCCCAGCTGAATGGCCAAGGTCTCGCCGTCCGTCGGCAACACGATGCTGTCCAGGTTGCGCCAGCCCCCGTGGAAGTTGAGCGACAGCGCAAAGGCGTTGTTGCGGTCACCCGCCGTGGTCTTGCGCAGCGAGCGCTCTGCTTCAGCGTAAAACAGCCGTTCGATGCGCTGTGTGTCTTGGGAGCGGCCGATGCGCACGCGCTGCGCCAGCACCACGTCGTTGTCCGACAGCAGCCGTTCCACGGCGCCGCCGATCAGGTTGCGGTACAGGCCTTCCACCGGGTGGCCGCTGATTTCAGCGTCCCAGGCCTGGCGCTTGACGCCGAGCTCGATCTTCACGCGTGAAGATGCGGCAAAGCCAAACACACGTTTGTACAGATGCTCTACCGAGGCACGTGCGCCCGTGTTGGCACTGACGCCCAGGCCAAAGGTGTAGACCTGCAAGGCCGATTCGCGCAGCCGCGCCACGATGCGCGCCTGCGCGGCGCTGGCGGGGTCGGGGTCCAGCGTGACATTGATGTTCTCGAACAGGCCCGACTTCTGCAGCCGCTCTTGAAAGTCCAGCAGCAGGGTTTCGGTGACCGGTGCGCCGCGCCGCGTGGCCAGCAGCACAGCCACGGTAGCGGCGTCGTGCGCGACCAGGCCTTCAATCTGCAGGCTGCCGTAGCGGTACAGCGGGCCGCTGTCCACCACCACGAACACACGCACCTCACCGCTTTGCGTGTCCACGGCCGCGCCGGTGCCGGCCCAGGCGGCATTGGCGTACCCGGCCGCACGCAAGCGGGCCAGCGACGAGGCCTTGGCTTCGCTCCAGGCCGGGTTGCGGAAGTCACTGCCTGCGGGCAGGGCCCAGGCACCGCGCAACTGCGCCAGCGTGGCCACGGCGTTGGGTTCGCCGGCAGCGGCACCGCGCTCCAGTTCACCTTCGGCTTCAAGTGTCACGCGTGAGA